>JBDLWG010000467.1:0-5688 GCA_039804385.1 Bacteroidota bacterium | reverse complement strand
CCGTTATCATCCAACGATTTTAACAAGTAATGATTGAAAAAAAGGTCACCGCTCATGTCGAAAAGGACTTGATGCCGATGATAATGAATTTTAAAAGCGAGGGGCAGTAGAGGC
This sequence comes from Bacteroidota bacterium, assembly GCA_039804385.1. GTDB lineage: Bacteria > Bacteroidota > Bacteroidia > Chitinophagales > Saprospiraceae > JAAFJT01. The sequence continues at coordinate 5,574 of JBDLWG010000467.1, read as the reverse complement.
ATCAATCGGTCAAAATAAGTATTCAAATTGCCGCCCAAGTAGATTCCACCACTGCCGATTGCCATTGAAGCGCGCCATGGACTTATTTGTAAAAGATTGGTATCCAATGTTTTTTGTGCTAAACAAAGGTTTAAACACAACACATAACCATAAGTAAGTATTATTTTTTTTAACATATAATTGACAATAATTTATAAGTGAAAAATGCATATTGGAGCAAATTACCAGTAAAATTAACAAAAATATATAAACTTAGTAGTCGAGAAATTTATTTCCCGCGCTTTGCGGGAAATAAATTTCCCGACTACTGAGTTTATACATTTATTTTCATTTTTTTCAAAAAAAAAGCATTTTTTATTTTTTTTTATCAAAAAACCTGTATCTTTGCGCGGATTTTGAGGAACACGCTTCAAGGACTAAAATCATCAGCCACCACCAAATCAGTACAATTCGCGGGTGTGGCGAAATTGGTAGCCGTACCAGACTTAGGATCTGGCGCTGAAAGGCATGGGGGTTCGAGTCCCTCCACCCGCACTAAATAGCTAAGAAAAACGAATAAAAATGCGTCTGTTTTCACAATAGACGCATTTTTTGTAATGTATCATTTTAAAATTATCATCCAAAGATGGCAAAAGTCGTTAAAACAGATATTGATTCGCTGACCGCTCAACTCAGCGTGATGCTCGATACGGCGGATTACGCGCCCAAAGTTCAATCCGAAATCAAAAAATATAGTAGCCAAGCTGCCATTAAAGGCTTCAGACCCGGCAAAACACCGCCTAACATGATTAAAAGAATGTATGGTACGTCGTTTTTGACCGATATTGTCAATAAGAAAATTGAAGATACGTTGAATGATTATTTGAAAGAAGCGAATTTGAATTTGCTCGGTCGCCCTGTTTTGTCGCCGACGCAACCCAAATCCAATCTTTCGATGAATAATATGCCTGATTTGACTTATAATTTTGAAATTGGGGTTGCTCCGACGTTTGAAGTGCATGGTTTGAAAGATATGCCTTTTAATCGTTATGCGGTAAAGGTTGATAAGGATGAAGTTGATAAAGAATTAGAGAATTTGTGCAAACGCATGAGTGAGAAAGTGCAAGTGACTTCGGATTTCCAAGATAAAGATATGTTGAAAATCAAAGCGACTGCAACAATCGGGGAACACACGACGGAATTTAGCATTTTGCATGAGATGTTGACGCATTCGGCGCATTTGGCAATCGCAGGAAAGGCGATTGGCGAATCTTTTGAGTGCAATTTGTATGATTTTGAAAAAGATTCATCCGTTGAACACGCTGAACAGTATTTGATGCAATTGCCGAAAGGGACTAAAATGGAAACGCCTTATTATACGGCGGAAATCTTGGAAGTTTCTCGTCAAGTGCCTGCGGCGTTGGGCGAAGCGTTGTATGACAAGGCTTTTGGAGTGGGTATCGCGAAAACAGAGGAGGATGCCCGCGATATTTTGTCCGAAGCATTGGCTCAAAAGTATCAACCGAATGTAGAAGGGATGTTATTGCGCGATATTCAAACGGCGTTGATGGCAGAAAATCAATTTGCATTGCCTGATTCTTATTTGAAATTGTTGTTGAAAACATCCGATAAGAAAAATACAGAAGCGTTGATTGAGAAAGATTATGAAAATTTTGCAAATAATATGCGCTGGATGTTGATTCGCAATCAACTTTGCGATGATTTTAATATCAAAATTTCAGAACAAGATTTGCGCAATTATTATGGTGCGCGGATTCGCGGCTATCTCGGCGGACAAGCGAATGAGCAGTTAGAACGGTCTTTAACCGACCGCGTATTGAGCGATGAAAAACAAAAAGAAGAATTATTTGAAGAAGTATTGATGGAACATGTGTTTTTCAATATGAAAAAAGTGGCGAAAATCAATGCAGTACCTGTTTCGGTAGCTGAATTTGAAACGATTTCGGCAAATGCGCGTTTGGATGCGGCAAAAGCACGCGGCGAAGTGGTTGAAGCAGAAACGGAAATGTCTGTTTAAGATACCTAAATGATTTTAAATTCGAGCACAACGTGCGGCAAGTTTGAACTTGCCGCACGTTTTTCAATTGAATGACGCATTATTTTTTTATCAAATCCAACAAAGTACTTTCATTTTCAAGAAACGTTCTTATCTTTGAAGACACCAATAAAAATACACCTTTTATGGAAATCATTATTGACACGATTGGTTGGATTGGATCCATCTTGCTCATCACCGCTTATTGGCTTAATAGTACGAATAAAATTAATGCACAATCCATTATGTATCAAGGTTTAAACATTATTGGAAGCATTTGCTTTATCATTACCACCGTTTATCACAAAGCGTATCCGCCTGCGGCATTGAATGTGGTTTGGGTACTGATAGGCGTTTATTACCTCTTTAAAAATAGGCGCAATTTGTAAAAAAACAAATAATGCTTCGTAGTCGGGAAATAAATTTCCCGACTACGAAGCATTTCTAAAATTTAAAAAAACGGTTTTCTATCATTTTCAGAAGTCAAATCAATCATTCCTTGTGTTTCTTCAACCGATTGTTCGAGGCATTTCGCAATAAATTCGATGGAAGCGCCATTTGCATTCATCTTTTTGGCAATTCGTACCGTTTTGCGCCATTCGGCTGCTTCCTCTCCGACGATTTTAGCACTTCGGGCTTGCTCAATATTTTTTTTCGCTGCTAATTGTTTAGGAGTCAATTTGGTGACATCAATCAATGCTGCCGCGCGTTTGATGCCCACATTTTGGAGGTTAATAGATGGATTATCAGGATTATGCATGGATTCATAAATAAAATCCATCCAATCTTTGACCGCTTTGGGCGTATTCGGGTCTCGATGATTCGGATTTAAGGTCACAAACGAATGGCGATACAACAGCCGTTCTACTTTCGCAGGGTTTCGGGTCGTGAAATTCGTAATCAACATTTCATCCGTCAAGGTGCGCCCGTTCAGGTCTTTGAGCGTATAGGGCAAGGTCATCACCAAAATCTGATAGACCGTTTGGTTAATGGAATATTCTTTGGCAGATTGCTGTTGTCCTGCAATCAACATCACAAAATAATGTAAAAAACGGTCAAACGTATAATCATATTGCACTTTTTGGAGTTCAATGCAAATGCGTTTGTCAATGCTTTCAGCGTAAATATCTAATTCAAAATCAATATTCCCAATTTTCGGATTAAACCGCTTTTCGGTTTCGATTTTGCCAATTTGGACATCAATCCCTAAAATGTCTTTCACAAAGCATTGAAAAACCACTTTATCGGTGAATGCCTTTTTAAAAACGACTTCATTATCTAAATTGCTTAACATGGAACAAAGGTTTTAAGGTGATAGAATGAGGCAAAGATAAGTTTTTTTTCAAAAAGAAATCATTTTAGGGTGCAAAATCCAAGGTAGAGGTGGAAGCTGGTGCAGGAATGTAAAAATCGAAAAGCGTTTGTATATTAGGTATTTTAAATTCAAAATTATTAAGCGTTGTTTATACTTTGGAGTTTTGCATCACTTCATTTAAAAGAAAAAGCATAAATTTGCCCGCAGTTTTGTATTTAACAGCAGTGCGTCTTCACCTTATTACTCAAAAAAAAAATGAAAATTAGATCGCTTTATTTTAGAAATGGTTATTTAGGATGGGAAGTAAAACGGATTGAGTTTCAAAATCTGAACCTTTTAGTAGGATTATCAGGTGCGGGTAAGTCACAGATTATCAATGCATTATGGTTGCTTAGAGGCATTGCGGTATCGGGTCAGATGATGAATAATATAGATTGGTGTCTTGAATTTACAATTGGCGAAAAATCTTACGAATGGAAAGGCAGTTTTGGAGTCGTCCATTTTGAAACAAGTTATAAAATAAAAACAGAAAGTATCAAAAATACGGCTACAAACCAAAAAAGAGAACGCCGTGCGAATGGTTTAATCCACATCATTGAACCTAAATTAGAACAAAATGATTCCACTACTAAAAGTAATACGCCCGATGGACTTTTATTTCAAATTTATAGTGGTCAGGACTTCATCAAAGAAATCATTCATCATTTCAAGATGATGAATCTTCGGGATCATACCCAATCGCAAGCCAATAGTAGTACGGATTTCTATCGGTTGCGCTTTCGCTATGATGGGCGGCGCGTCCCTACTCAGTTGGATTTAGAGGGACTTCGGAATAGCAATTACAATATTGCCGAACGATTAATCATTGCTTATTACAAAAATAAAAAGAATGATTTGGGTTATAATGATATTCTAAAAGAGATTCAATCCATTTTCCCTGCCATAGAAGAATGGGCAGTGGAAGAACAGGTCAGTCAAAATAATGAAGGCTGGAATATCGCTTATAAGATAAAGATTCGCGGACAACGAAATTTTATTCAACATCGAAATATTGCTTCAGGCATGTTGAGAACTTTTAATATCATTGCAGACCTTTACCTATCGAATCCTGAAACCGTTTTTTTATTAGATGAGTTTGAGAATAGTTTAGGGCATAATTGTCTCCCAAACTTAGAGGAACTGATTGTAAGTCATAGTTTTGAAAGCCAATTTATTATAACAAGTCATCATCCCGATATTATCAATAAGATTCCACAAGAAAATTGGATGGTGATTCAGCGAGAAGAGGATGGTGCTATCACTAATATAGCTGCTCAAAAATTACCTTTTTTTAAAAGTAGTCACGAACCTTATTTAATGCTCCTCAATCATTTTGATAAATTACTATAAATGAATATTGCTTTTTTAGTAGAAGGCACGACTGAATTGAGACTCTATCCAAAATGGATACACTATTTTTCAAAGACACCGCTTATGGAATGCACAACAGGCTATCAAGATGTGGTTGCAAATCAGTTTACGATATTCAATGTGCAAGGACTTTTCAACATGAAAAGACAAATTCAGGCAGCCATAACCGATATTAGAAGGAATCCTGTTTTTGATTATTTGGTCGTCGTTGTGGATGCGGACGACAATAACATCACAAATTCGACCGAACTGGTTCAAGATATTCTAAACGATCCAGCTACGCTTCCATTGCCTGTCCATTGCAAATTCAAAATAATTGTGCAACAGGTTTGTATTGAAACATGGTTTATTGGACATTCAGAATATTTCCTTGCTGCGAAATCGTGTGGTGATAGAGGAATCAGTCGCTCTATGTCTGAATATGATGCTCTAAATGAGGATCCAGCGTTAATGCCCAATCAGAGAGCATCCGCAGTGCATTCCATAGGAGCCTATCATGCTGATTTTCTCAAAAAAATGTTGAATGGAGCCAATCGAAAATGGCGGTATAGCAAAACAACGGCGCATCTGTTAATTGATATGCCTTATTTACAACGCCTTGAACAGCGATTAATAGAAACGCCGACACATCTTCAAAGTTTTTCAAATATGATTCTGTTTTTGAAAAGTTTATAATGAATCGCACCACTTAAGTTTTTTACATTTTTTTTTAAATAATTTGTCACAAAAATCAAGTATTTTTCCAATAAATCAAAACTTAATTTGATTTAAATAAAACAAAAAATGATAATTTGTATTCCTTCGTATGCACATC
>JBDLWG010000466.1:0-2604 GCA_039804385.1 Bacteroidota bacterium | reverse complement strand
CAATGAAGTTGCTCAACAAGGGACGGTTTCGGGCAAAACGAATATTATTTCACCCAAAACGGTTGTGATGGGCGACTTACGGTTTTTATCCGAAAAACAGAAAAACAATGCTCGAGATACCATGCGCCAAATCGTCGCTAAAAATCTCAAAGGCACTCGTGCTACCATTCAGTTTTCAGACGGCATTCCTTCCATGTCTCCGACGGCGGGCAACGATGCTTTGGCAAAAATGGTGAGTCATGTGAGTGTTCGGTTGGGTTATGGCGAGGTGAAAGCGGGCGATCCGGGTGCAAGAGGCGCGGGCGATATTTCTTATGTGGCGGATTATTTGGATTGTCTTGATGGTTTAGGCGCGTCGGGCAAAGGCGCACATGCACCTGGTGAAACCATTCATTTGAAAGAATATCCTAAATTGATTCATCGGACGGCTTTGCTTCTTTATCAGTTGACGCAGTGAAAAGCATCAAAAAAGGTGCGTAGCAATCTAAATGGTACGCCCTTATCAAGATGATTGCATGTTGACGCGGTGAAAAGCATCAAAAAAGGTGCGTAGCACCGCAATATTTGTAGAAAAATGATTCAAATCCCGTTTTAAGTGGTTTCGGTAAAATAATCGACAAAAAATCAAACAGGATAAAAAATTGATTTTTAATGGGTATAACGTTTGGAGGGTTTCAAACCCTCCAAACGTTGTTGTCGATTATTTCGGTGCTACGCTACTATTTGTTTTAAATTTTTTTATACCCCTTTTTTCCTAACATTCCCTAATTTCTAATTCAAATTTTACGTTCCATGACGTAGCTTTTCCCAATAATATTTTCTTTATTCACTTTTTGTACGCCAGATTGTTCTTCAAAAGTGTAAAGTACCGTATTTTTTTCGGTCACGATTTTTTCAAAATGAGCTAAGGCGATATTCACATGTGGATAACGAATCTCGCGGTCGGCTACCCCTGCGAGTTGCAATTCCGTTCCGCCATGCCAACTTAACCGAGAACTTTGAACGGTCCACAAATCTTTATTCCCAACATTTAAACTTTGGCGATTAAAAATTTTAAAACGCGCTTTGGAATCGCTAATTAACTTCAAAAAATAATACGGGTCAGGCGTATATTGAATTGTCCCAGAAGTATAAAAAATATCTATTACACCCATTTTGCCAAATAATAATGCTAAATAATTGTGAAAAGACAAATATTAATTGGATAGAGATTGTAAACCTTGCGCCATTGCCTTCGTTTCCACCACGAACCAATAGAGTGGAATATTCGGGTCAAGCACTTTTTTGAGTAAAAAATACGTATTGCCTTCTCCGCCCCCAAAATCAACCACATAAATCGGTTTACCTTGCTGATTCAATTGCAAAATCGTGGCTAATAAAGTCAATGTCGTATTCGTCACATGTGGAATCGTTGGATTTTGACGCTCGTTTTCATGCCACTGAATTGCCTTGTTTTGGACCGATTGAATGATAAGTTCATTTTCATAACCTTGATTGACACAGGATTGCAAGGCTGTTTCGTAACTATCATAGATAGTATGTCCAACTATTTTTGAATATTTATTTTTAATTTTAAACTTTAAAATGCTTAAATTCATATTTTTATAGATTGTAAAAAAATAAAATAAATTAATCTTTCATGGCTGCCAATAGCATCACCCAACCTGACACCAAGCAAATGCCCCCAATCGGCGTTATCGGACCCAACCACCGCCAACCTTGCAAGGTCATCACATACAAGGAGCCAGAAAACAACAAAATACCGATTGTAAAAGCGTATCCACTCCATACAAGGGCTTTTTTAGATTCAAATTGTTGCAAAATGCCTACGCCTAACAAGGCTAATGCGTGATACATTTGGTATTGAACGCCTGTTTGAAAGGATTTTAACGCCGTTTCTGATAAGACGTTTTTCAACGCATGCGCACCAAATGCACCCAAAAGAACGGCTGTACCTGCAAAAACACAGGCTAATTGAATGAAAAGTTTGTTTTTTAACATCGTTTTTTTTAAATTTAGGTCGTATAAAGGTCGTATAGCGTTTGGAGGGTTTCAAACCCTCCAAACGTTGTTGTATATTGTATGTTGTAGGTTATTCCTGATTCAACCTAAACGCAAAGCATTCACAAGTTGTTTAATATCGCTTTTCGTATGCAACGCGCTTAACACAAGTCGCGTAATCGGCTTACTTTTCGGATTGGGATACGGAAAACTCGAAATCCATACTTTTTGTTTTAATAATTCATCATAATACGCATCTCGCTCCGTGTAAAAAATAGGATAATTATCCAATGTTTTAAAAGCTTTATTCAAACCCATTTGCGTCAAATTTTCATTTAAAAAATCAATATTCGCACTTAATTGTTGTCTCAATGCTGCATAATTCGGTTGAAAATGCAGAAATGCTTCCAAATACGCAGGCATAATCGGAGACGCACCTGCAAAATGAGGACTATTCCAAATCGTAGAAAGGTGTTTTTGATTACCCAAAATCACGCCGCCCGGAATGCCTAATGCTTTTGCCATAGACGCAATAACGATTAAATCAATATTTTGTAAGTTATAATTTTTAATAATTTGATTTAAAATCGTAAAAATGCCCCA
>JBDLWG010000465.1:0-6518 GCA_039804385.1 Bacteroidota bacterium | reverse complement strand
CGGATTAAAAAAAATCCGTACCAATCGGTGTGAATCCATTGAATCCGTACATCCATCCTATCGCAAAACCACCCTATGTGTTTTAAATTATTCCACCATCAATTCATCCGCAAAAAGCCATGCCGCTTGTCCCGCGCCCGCATGTCCAAGAGGGCATTTGCCAATGTTTTTAGCGAAAATTTTTAAAAATCGTTTCGGACGCGTTACGGATGGAAAGGTTAAATCGGTGCGTAAAATCTCCGTTTTTTCAAGATTTCGCTCGTTAAAATCCTTTCTATCGACATCTTTCCACGTTTTCCCGTCCTCCGAAACCGATAAAATCACATAATCAGGCGTAAAAATCCATGCAAGTGGCTTGTTTAGAAAATGAACACCCACTTTTTTGAAAGTACGCGCTGTATCAAAATCCAAAATCACTTCCATATCATTGCCATTGAAACCAGTCCATTGCGCAAAATTTTTAATATGTCCAACCAAACCATTCGTCAAACCATGCTTGCCCGATTCATACGTATTCGTCGGTGGAACGACGCATTCATATTTCAAACCAGTCGCTTCATGCACATAAAAAGATTTTGAAATCACCTTTGAATTTAATTTCCCATCTTGAAAACAAGCCGCTTTTAAATTTGTAAAGGCTTGAACCTCAATGGGTTTTGTATAAAGCGGAGAAGTCAATTTAGGCTCAGAACCATCAGTGGTATAACGCATTTCGCCCACTTTAACAGACTGATTCAAAACCATTTTAGTTTGTTTATACGCGCCTGTCAATTCAGCATTCACATCATAAATCCTTGCTGCATAATTGACATTCAAGGCTTTCAAGCGTTTGAAATGCGTTTGCAAACGTTGCAAAAAATCATCATAAGTTCGATTTTCTTTATCCGACCAAAGCACTTCCGCCAACGCACATGCACGCGGATACGCCATATATTCGACATAATCACTCGTTTTCATGTACTCTGTCCAAAGATTGCACTGTGCGCCGAGAATATGTTTGGCTTGTTCGGGCGTTAATTCCGCAGGAGTCGGTTCGTAAGAATAGACTTTTTCCAACGTCGTAAAACCGCCAATTGCCAACGGTTCCGTCGTTGGGTCTGCTTGATAGTGGTCAAAATAACAATGCGTTCCAGGAGTCATCACCACATCATGTCCTTCTTTTGCTGCCGCAATCCCGCCCGTTACGCCGCGCCAAGACATCACGGTTGCATCAGGCGCAAGTCCACCTTCCAAAATTTCATCCCAACCCAACAATTTTCGCCCTTTTGAATTTAAAAATTGTTCCATGCGTTTGACGAAATACGATTGCAACTCATGTTCATCTTTCAAGCCTTTTTGTTTCATCAAATCTTGACAAAACGCACTTTTTTTCCAAGCCTCTTTCGGACATTCATCGCCGCCGATATGAATGTATTTGCTTGGAAATAAACCCATTACTTCCGTCAATACATTTTGCAAAAACGTAAAAGTGGCTTCATTGGGACAAAAAACATCTTCAAAAACGCCCCATTTTGTGGCGGCTTGATAGGTTTTGGAAGGCTCGCAACTCAACTCAGGATAGGCAGACAAGGCAGCAAGGGCATGTCCTGGCATTTCAATTTCGGGAATGACCGTCACATAACGCGCTTGTGCATACGCCACAATTTCCCGAATTTCGGCTTGCGTGTAAAAACCACCATAAGGTTTTCCATCAAATTGATGAGGCGTATCGGAATACGCGCCTATTAATGTTTCGGTTCTTTTGGAGGCAATTTCATTCAATTTAGGATATTTTTTAATTTCAATGCGCCAACCTTGGTCATCTGTCAAATGCCAATGAAACGTATTCATTTTATGCAAAGCCAATAAATCAATGTATTTTTTAACGAATGCAATAGGAAAAAAATGCCGAGACACATCCAAATGCATTCCGCGATAACTGTAACGCGGCATGTCTTCAATCTGCACCACAGGAATTTGCCAAAAAGATGGATGATCCTTTTTGGGTGCGTAAATTTCAGGAGGCAATAATTGAAAAATCGTTTGCAACGCATAGAAAAAACCAGTTGGTTGATGCGCTTCTAACACCATAGATTGCGCCGTCATTTTTATTCGATAACCTTCTTTGCCCAAAGATTTATCCTCCACTTGATTGAAAACAATGGTATTTTCAAACTTTTTAGCTTGTTTTGGTTCGGCAATTTTCAAACTTTTTACGCCGCCAAACTGGATTTTTTCGGATAATAATTCGGCAATTTGTCGAATTTCAACGGACTGTTTAGGAACAATTAAACCTGTTTTTGAAGACACATTAAAAAAAACACCATTTAACTGTGTCACAGATTTAGGTTTGGGGATAATCTGAATTTCAGTTGGATTTAAATTCATCAGGAAGGAAGGCGTGGGAACAGCAACGGTTTGAGCAAAATTCCATTGGGCTACACCAAGCAAGCAAAAACAGCAAAAAAGCCGATAAAGCATGATTTTACGGTTTAAAAAGTTAAAAAAGGAAATTAATTATCAAATTCTGCACAAAGTATGAAAAAATTTGACAAAAAAAGAACTTTTTTTAACAAAAAAAAACGCTATTTCACCCCGTAGAATCAAAAACTTCCCTGCTCATCACAGGGAAGCCAGATCGTGTTAGTCCCTTCTTGCTTTTGCAACAACGAACACACATTGGACGGGTGCATTTTACCAAGTCACTCTTTTTTGAACTAAAATTTTTATTTATTTTAAATATTTCTTTTTCACATGCAAATAGCCTTAATTGGATACGGCAAAATGGGCAAAGTCATTGAAAAAATGGCGATGGCTCAAAATCATCAAATTGTTTTAAAAATCGATGTGGGCAATCCGCAAGATTTTACCCAAGCCAACTTGCAAAAAGCAGATGTTGCCATTGAATTTACGCGTCCAGATGCGGCTATTGGCAACATTAAAAAATGTTTAGAGTGGGGCATTCCAGTCGTGATTGGTACGACAGGTTGGTTGGAACATTTGGAAGATATTCAAAAAATATGTGAAAAACAAGGTGGTTCCATGCTTTGGGCAAGTAATTTCAGCATTGGTGTCAACCTTTTTTTTGAAATGAATCGCTATTTAGCCAAAATGATGAATCACGCACCGCAATATGCTGTGACGACCGAAGAAATCCATCATACTCAAAAATTGGACGCACCAAGCGGTACAGCCATTACGCTTGCGCAAGATTTGATTGCTATTTTAAATACGAAAAAAACGTGGGTCAATCATCCTACTGAAAAGGCTCAAGAATTAGAAATTATTTCCAAACGTATTGACCCTGCGCCTGGTACACATACGATTCATTATCATTCAACGGTGGATTCGATTGAAATCAAGCATACAGCCCATAGTCGAGAAGGCTTTGCCGCAGGTGCAGTGGCGGCGGCGGAATGGTTGGTTGGCAAAAAAGGCTGCTATCAAATGCGCGATATGCTGGCATCTACTTGGCTAAAATAGGCTTAATATCAGCCATGACAAAAAGGATGGATGTACGGATTCAACGGATTTTCACGGATTGGGAGTTATAAAAGAAGGTAAAATCCGTGAAAATCCCGTGAAAATCCGTTGAATCCGTACATCCATCACCCTTTTTGTCGTAATACTAAAAAAAAATTATCGAGCATTAAATCCAAAGGAAATCCCAAATTGATGCCCGATTCCATTGCGTCCTGGTACCATATAAGCATTAACTGGAATATTTAATTTGCCTGATTTAAATGATTTACCAATGGCAATCACGAATGCACTGACTAATTGCGGTGTCCCCCGACTATCTGCTCTCGTTTCTCTTGGAATGTCAGGATTACTGGCATCTGTCCGCCATTTATTTTGGCTATCGTAGTAACCTTCAATCTGCGTCGTCAAACGAACATTCGGTCCAAATGCCAATTCCCAACCGCCGATATTGCTGCGAATGCCATTCAAAATAGAAAGACTTGGGATAAATTTGCCCTGATCCAAACCTGTTATCATCGGAATAAATTCAAAAAGGGCTTGAATATTGCCTTCATTGAGGTATTTGACCTCATATTGATAGCCAAATTGGAACATTACAGGACTCATATTAAACCCGCCTTCCAATTGTTTGGCACTGAGAATAGAGGCAATTCGACCTGTAAAAACCGCAAAACCCATGCGCGGTCCCGATAAATTCAATTTTTCAACATCTGGATTATTCACTAAATTTTCATAATCAAATTTTTTAGTGAGTTTCGTAAACAATTCATTATCAATGGTTTGGTCAAACATTTTTTTGACCGTCATACTAATCATGATGGGAATTTGATTTTTCAAATCCAGAAACTCTTGTACCATTGTTTTTTCAATCGTCCCCGTAGTGACATCCAGCAACCGCAAATTAAGAGCAATACTATTGCCATACAATTCGATACTCCCTGTCAACATTTTATCGGCTTTAAGACGGCGACCTGCTTCCAACAAACATTGGCGACCAAAACAATCGGTCATGGTAATATTATCTTTTTTCAAAGCATATTCCATGTCATATTTGTCTAAAATCTCATATTTGCCCAATTTTTCCAACTCATTCCGAGCGATATTGGTGGCAACGGCGGCATCCATATTCAACCCTTTGATGTCAAGGTTGAGGATGCCAATGCTTTCTTTCGCTCCTGCGAACCAAGCATTCAAACAAAACATCGTAATTAGTAATAAGCGCAATAATTTCATTATCAACGTTTTAAAGCATTTAATAAAAAATTTAGATGCAACAAAATTACGGGTGCAATCGCTCTAAATGGAATTGACATTCGATAAATTGATATATTTTTTTATCTAATATCAATAATTTTGCTTAAAAGAGCTATCCTCCTCTCGGATAATTCTGTTGAACCTACAAATTTTATTTTGATTCTGAGAATTTTCACTACCTTTGCGGATGGAAACCGTAAAATTGGATTATTCAAACAAATTGATTGGCGAAGGACTCACCTATGATGATGTCCTTTTAGTGCCAGCTTATTCGCAGGTGTTGCCCCGCGAAGCAGACATTTCTGCTCAACTGACCCGTAACATTCGCTTAAATGCTCCTTTTGTATCCGCAGCAATGGACACTGTGACCGAAAGAGCCTTAGCGATTTCGATTGCCCGACAAGGCGGTATTGGCATGATTCATAAAAATATGAGTATTGCTGCCCAAGCAGACCAAGTGCGTTCTGTCAAACGCTCCGAAAGCGGGATGATTCTCGACCCTGTGACCTTACCACCAGATGCTACTTTGGGTGACGCGCTCGAATTGATGAGTCGATACAGCATCGGCGGGATTCCCATTATAGATCATAATCGAAAATTAATTGGCATTTTGACCAATCGAGATTTGCGTTTTGAACAAAATCGCTCTATTTTGGTCAGCGCGTTGATGACGACATCGGGGTTAGTCACCGCGCCTGTCGGCACGACTTTGGCGCAAGCTAAAGCGACTTTGCAACAACGCAAAATTGAAAAATTGCCTGTTGTGGATAAAGATAATACCTTAGTCGGCTTGATAACCTACAAAGATATTATGAAAGTGCGTAATTATCCGCAGGCTTGCAAGGATAAATACGGTCGGCTTGTGGTAGGCGCGGCGGTCGGTGTGACGGCGGATACGGATGAACGGGTAGCGGCATTGGTGCAAGTGGGTGTGGACGTGATTTGTGTGGATACGGCGCATGGGCATTCGGAAGGCGTACTTGCTACGGTTCGACGCATCAAAAAGCAGTATCCGAATCTGGATATTGTCGGCGGCAATGTGGCAACGAGCGAAGGCGCGAAAGCCTTAGCGCGTGCAGGTGCGGATGCGGTGAAAGTCGGGATTGGGCCTGGCAGTATTTGTACGACTCGGATTGTGGCGGGTGTTGGCGTACCGCAATTGACGGCGATTATGGAAGCTGCCAAAGGGTTGCAAGGTTCGGGCGTGCCGATTATTGCGGATGGCGGCATTCGTTATACGGGCGATATTCCGAAAGCGATTGCGGCGGGCGCGGGTACGATTATGGCAGGTTCGCTTTTTGCGGGAGTGGATGAATCGCCAGGCGAGACGATTATTTTGGATGGACGCAAATTTAAAGTTTATCGCGGCATGGGTTCTTTGGGCGCGATGGCGGTTGGCTCGAAAGACCGTTATTTTCAAGACGTGGAAGATGATATTAAAAAATTAGTTCCGGAAGGCATTGAAGGGCGCATTCCGTATAAAGGCACTTTATCGGAGGTCATTATCCAATATATTGGCGGTTTGCGGGCGAGTATGGGCTATTGTGGGGCGCGGACGATTGAAGAATTGCAAGAGGCACGTTTTGTGCGCATCACCAATTCGGGGATTTTGGAGAGTCATCCACACAATATTATCATTACAAAAGAATCGCCTAATTATTCAAGGTAGATAAATTGGAACGCGGATGACACGGATTGGGCGGATTTTCAGGGATGTTTCATTTGTGGGTTCCACTTTGGGGGCAATGGATGTACGGATTCAACGGATTCAACGGATTTTTTCAAAAAAAATCCGTGAAAAT
>JBDLWG010000464.1:0-3393 GCA_039804385.1 Bacteroidota bacterium | reverse complement strand
GCTTTCAAACTTTATACGCCCCATAAAGATTTATTTACAGCCATGAATACGGCAAAAAGCATTTATCATCAACGAGTTTTAATTGATGATAATGTTGCAAGTATTCCCGGAATTTCGTTGGGTGCGTTTGCGGCAAACGGTTTGTCGAGAACCTTAATTCCTGCAAATCCAGTGAACACGAACTTGGATTTGCCTGCTGCGGAAGCCCCCAATTTCACGGCGGCAGTGGATATTACGTTGTCGGAAGGCACTAAAATTTATCGCGTTATCGGTGGCGCGGGTTCTTTTCCGACAGGTGGTTATTGGACGGAAACGAAACCTGTCAATTATGCAGAAATCATTGGCGGAACTGCCGTTCAACCTGAATGGAATGGTTTTAACGAAATTGTCGAATTTACCGTTCCCGCAGGTGGCATGAAAGTCTGGAAAGGCAAGGCGGCGGCTCAAAATATTGCAAGCGTTCCCAACAAATTTATCGACGTATATAAATTAAAATATAACTTATCAGGTACTGGAAATCAATTGTTTATACCCAATATTTACAGAGATTTTAGGGATACAGCTGCCTACAATAAATTTTTAAGAAACATCACCAAAAAAGAAACTATTACATGGAAAAAAAAGTAATCAAAAGCCTCCAAAAACGCATTCACACCCAAACACATCAGTTAATTGCTAAATACAAAGAACTGGCTGCGCATTTAAAAAGCATCGAATCCAATGATGCATTGACGAATTATATTCGTTTTTTGCAGGATACAATTCACTATTATGAGCGTCAATATGTGGATTATTTAAAATTAGATTTGGCAAATTGCAAAGCGCAGCAAGAGCCAGTTTTGGGTTTGAACAAAATCGAACAAGCATTCGATACCGCAGAACAAGGATTCTATGAGTTGTATCCAGATAAAGCGTTTGACCAGCATATTAAAAAATTGTTTAAAAAAACAGTTCCGATTTATGAAAAACTAAATGCGTATTTGGCTGGTATTCGTTAAGTTCGTTAAATTAGGTGTATAACCACTTCGGAGTCGGGAAATTGAGTTCCCGCGAATCGTTGGAACTCAATTTCTCGACTCCGAAGTGGTTATACACCTAATTTAACTTATATCACTTTAATCATAATTTCCACAATCGCATAAAAATCATCATCCGTCAACGAGTAAATCGAATTTTTCCCATCTCGATTGACATCCACCACATCCGCCCCTTTAAGGATGCGCAAATGATGCGAAGCAATCGCCTGTTGCAAGCCTAACTGGTCTTGGATTTCCGTAACAGTCATGTTTTTTTTCTTATGCAATAGGTCGATGATAGCTAAACGAACTGGGTGAGCGATACACCGCAAGGTTTCGGAGCTATTTTTCAAGAAGTCTATATCGAAATGCGTCTTAAAGTCCATGAATAAAAATAATAATATAGATAGTTAAATATCTGAATATGGTTGCAAATATAACAATATTATGGAGAAATTAGTTTGCCAAAAACAATATTTATTTAATTTTTATCAATAAATCTGTTTTATGCCTTCTAAGTGGTATGCTTTTTCTATTTTAGCGGCTCAAAAGAATACGAATGAAATTTTTTTTTAAAACCATTCAAGAATCTATCCAAAAGCGTTTCCAAAGTGGGTTGTTGCTACTAAAACCCCTTTTGAAACAACTTGGTTTAGAACGAATCGTGCCTATCCTTCAACCGCGTTTGAAGCATTTCCAACATCAAGGACAACAGCGTATGATTTGGTTGCGTAATACGTTCCTTATAAAACTGCTTTCTTCCAAATTAATTGCGTTGATTCATAATATTAAAAATAATTTATTTATACAAAAAATTATAAATCAATTATTTAAATTTAAATTCAAAATAATTCAACACCGTTTTTTTCAAAAAGCAAAACCCATTGTAAACAACCCGCTTGTGCAAATCGTTTCCATAATGGCGATTGGAGCGTATTGTTTTTGTTTGCCAAAACCCTTTTTTCAAGACCCAACTTCCATGGTTTTGGAGGATAAAGAGGGGATTTTGATGGGTGCGCGGATTGCGCAGGATGGACAATGGCGTTTTCCACCTTCGGACACGGTGCCTGAAAAATTTTCCAAATGTATTATTGAATTTGAAGATAGGTATTTTCATTGGCATTGGGGCATCAATCCTGCGGCATTGGGTCGGGCGGTTTTCCAAAATGTGCGCAATACGCGAGTCGTCAGTGGTGGTTCGACGCTTACGATGCAGACGATTCGCATGGCACGCAAACAAAAAAATCGAAACTTTTTGTCTAAAATATTGGAAGCCATCCAAGCATCGCGGCTCGAATGGACGCATCGAAAAAAGACCATTTTAGCTTTATACGCTTCAAATGCCCCTTTTGGCGGCAATGTGGTTGGGATTGAAGCCGCATCTTGGCGGTATTTTGGAAAATCACCGAATTTATTATCTTGGGGAGAGGCAGCAACTTTGGCGGTTTTGCCCAATGCGCCCGCTTTAATTCATCCTGGACGCAATCGCGCTTCCTTGTTAGCAAAGCGCAATCGATTGATTGATAGATTGATACAAAACAAAATTATAGATGATATGACAGGCGATTTGGCAAAAGCAGAACCTTTGCCTGAACAACCTTTGCCTTTACCTCAAATTGCCCCTCATTTATTAGACAGAGCGTTTTTAGAAAATATTTTCAAAAAAAATGTTTTATCCAAAGTCCGTACGACGATAGATGCTACTTTGCAACAAAAAGTTACAAATGTTTTAAAATTGAAACACGCGGATTTGTCCGAAAAAGGCATTCATAACATCGCGGCATTGGTGTTGGACACCGAAACGGGCAACGTTTTGGCGTATTGCGGCAACGCCCCGAATGCAGGCGCGGAACACAACGAATCGGTGGATGTCATCAAAGCGACGCGTTCCACAGGCAGCGTTTTGAAACCCCTTTTATACGCGTTTGCGCAACAAGAAGGCGAGATATTACCAAACAGTTTGTTGATAGATGTGCCGACGGATATTGGAGGTTTTCATCCCGAAAATTTTCATGAAACCTATGATGGCGTGATTGCAGCACGGCGGGCTTTGGCGCGTTCCTTGAACATTCCCTATGTTCGATTGCTGCATCAATACGGTTTAGAAAAATTTTATGGCAATCTTAAACGATTGGGAATCAGCACTTTCAATAAACCTCCTGCGCATTATGGACTGACTTTGGTTGTCGGCGGTGCGGAAGGCTCGTTGTGGGAATTGACAGGTGTATATGCATCTTTGGCGCGTTCGGTGTCGCATTGGTATCCGTATGAAGGCAAATATGATGCTTCGGATTGGCATCATCCAAACTATTTGTTTAAAAATATTCCAACTTCCAAAACGCCGAAAAACCGATTATTGAAACAAGCACCGCTATTA
>JBDLWG010000463.1:0-2695 GCA_039804385.1 Bacteroidota bacterium | reverse complement strand
CATGCACGATGGGGCGCAAGAAAATGCCAATCGGAAAATCCCAATTCGACGTGTGGTGCAGCACCATGATAACCGATTGTGGAGCCTCTTGCGGGTAGGTTTCCACGATTTTCCATCCCCAGAGGGTTTCAAATAAAAATTGGTAAATTGATTTTTTCATGCTTCAAGCAATTGATTAATTGCTACAAAGATAAATCAATTCAGACCATATTTTAGTTAATTTTGAAACTTTTATCGCTGTATAAAAATTTTCCACTGCGTTGAATGGTCACTGTAAAAGTTAAGGTATCGCCGATTTTCAATTTTTTAATCAGTTTCATTTGTTCTGTACTGAATTTAGGAGATACCGCTTGAGCTTCTGAAAACTTACCTTCATGTTCGCGTTCTACAACTAATTCATTGATTTCCAAAAGATTACCTTTTTCATCTCGAATCGTGAGGGGCGTATCAAGCAATTCTTTCAAGGCATCTTTGGCAATACTTTCGCTTGTCAAGGTTCCCCAATTAATTTTAAAATCACCTGATGATTCATCTTTTTTAGCGGCAAATCGAATCGGAAGGGTCCATTTAAATTTGATATTTTTACCTTTGTCTTTGCCGGCTTCCCATTTGGGCATGCGTTTCAAAACGCTCAATGCTGCCGAATCATGCGTCCAACCAATCCCGCGAATGATTTTTGGTTCTACTAAATCGCCGATTTCATCCACCACAAACGAGACATAAACCGTCCCTTCCGCATTATTTTCAGAAGGCAACTGCGGCAATAATAGATTTTGAGCCAAAAAAGCCGATAATGCTTTATTGGAACATGCTCGTTTTTCAGGTGTTCCGTCCTTCAAACCAGCACAACCTTGAAAATAAGGCATGATTTCAGCATTGGAATAGATAGAATCTTGCATTTGAGCGAATGAAAAGTTCATTTGCAACGCAAAATAGCCTAAGAAAGCTATTTTTTTAGAAAATGGAAATGGTTTCATCTTGTGGTAGTGACTCATGTAAAAGAGTTGTTGGAATTAAAAAATTAATATCCTTAATTTTGCAAAAATCGCGCCTACTAATTTAGGAAAGTCTCCTAAAAAGTTATCCACATAATGTTCATAATTTTCATTTTGTAGTCTAAATTTTTAGTGTAAATTTGCACCTTCGGAAATTTAATGTCATTATTTGACTTAAAAACCGATATTAAAAATTATAAATATAATCAAAAAAGTGATATTTCGATGAAATTTACCGTATCCTCTAACAATCTTTTGAAACAATTACAACTCGTAGGGAGCGCAATTGGGTCAAATCCTGTATTACCTATTTTAGAAAACTTTTTGTTTACCCTACAAGGTGATACCCTGACGATTGCAGCGACCGATTTAGAAACGTCTATGACCACTCAACTCGAAGTGAGTGCGGATGAAAACGAATTAGGCACTGTAGCGATTCCTGCTCAAATTTTACAAGCAACGTTGAAAGCACTCGGCGATAAACCCGTGACTATCAATGTGAATACAGATACGTTTGGCATCGAAATCATCTCTTCCAATGGAAAATGTGAGTGCGTTGGCGAAAATGGGGCAGATTATCCGCGCATTCCAACCTCAGAAGGAGCCGAAAAAATCGAAGTACCTGCCAATGTTTTAACACAAGGTATTTCTAAAACGATTTTTGCGACGAGCAATGATGAATTGCGCCCGCAAATGACAGGCGTTTTCTTCCAAATTGAGGAAAATAAATTGACCTTAGTGGCAACCGATGCCCATAAATTGGTGCGTTACACGTTTACCAATGTCCAAAGTACGCATTCTTCGACGTTGATTGTGCCGAAAAAAGCCTTGAATGCGTTGTCAAAAGCCTTGAAAGCGGGTCAAACGGTGGAAGTCGGTTTTACGAAAGCCAATGCGTTTTTCACTTTTGGACATGTTCATATGTCTTGCCGCTTGATTGATGCACGTTATCCAGATTATAATGCGGTGATTCCTGTCAATAATCCGAATATTTTGACGTTGGAACGCAAACTTTTCCATGAAGCGTTGAAAGTGGTGGTTATTTACGCCAGTAAAACGACGAATCAAGTGGTTTTGAATATCAGCGATAAAAGTTTGACGATTTCGACCCAAGATTTGGATTTTAGCAACCAAGCGACTCAGCAATTGCCTTGCATTTATGAAGGTGCGCCGTTGACGATTGGTTTCAATGCCAAATTTTTAATGGAAATGTTAAATGTTTTGGAATCTGATGAGGTCAAAATGGAACTTTCGACCCCAACACGGGCGGGCATTTTGCGTCCTGCGACAGAAACGGATGGCGAAGATATTTTAATGTTAGTCATGCCAACCATGTTATCTAATTGATAATCAATTATTTATAATTTTATTGTTGAATTGGATGTACGGATTTCACGGATTTTCACAAGATTGGTACGGATTTTTTTCAAAAAAATCCGTACCAATCTTGTGAAAATCCGTACATCCATTTCTATCCTAATTTCCAAGAAAAGTAATAACAGTTACAGTGGTAACTATTATTACTTTTCTTATTTTGATTACTTTTGTTTTTTTTAAACCAATTAATAGATCATGAAAATTTTTTTAATCGGATTCATGGGTTGTGGCAAAACTTTCATTGGTGAAAAATTAGCACAACAATTGAATATATCGTTCATTGACATGGATGAATATTTACAACAAAAGGAGCATCAAACCAT
>JBDLWG010000462.1:0-9915 GCA_039804385.1 Bacteroidota bacterium | reverse complement strand
AAAATACGCCGCCGCAGGCAAACAATTAGCCGATTTACACATCGGTTATGAAACGATTGAGCCGTATCCGTTGCAACGGTTTGACAAGCAAGTGGGTAAAGATTTCGTCCCAAAAGCGAAGTTAAAAGCCGATAAAACCAATCATTGTATTGAAATAGACGAAATAACCCAATTATGTGGTGTTCCAGAAGCGGCTTGGGAATATAAATTGGGGAATCGGAGCGCGTTAGAATGGGTTTTAGACCAATACAAACCATCGAAACCATCGGACCCGACGATTGCAGCGCAATTTAATACGTATCAATTTGCCGATTATAAAGAACAAGTGATAGATTTGTTGATGCGTGTATGTCGTGTGAGCGTCGAAACGATGCAAATGATTGAAACATTGTAAAAGTGCAAACGTTGGCAAGGTTTCAAACCTAACGAACGAATTGAAACATAAATAATTGATTTTTAATTATTTATGTTTCAATTCGTTTCATCATTCCTACTTTATAGAAAACGATTTTGAGCCGTAAGAATCGTCTGTTGCAACGATTTATCCGTAGTCGGTTCGCCAATCGTTTCAAATTTCCAATTGCCTTTATATTTGTACAATTTACCCATCACCATCGCAACCGTTCCCCGATATTTCGGTTCTGCTGCCACATTAAATTTG
This sequence comes from Bacteroidota bacterium, assembly GCA_039804385.1. Classification (GTDB taxonomy): domain Bacteria; phylum Bacteroidota; class Bacteroidia; order Chitinophagales; family Saprospiraceae; genus JAAFJT01. The sequence goes on along the minus strand of JBDLWG010000462.1, from coordinate 9,254 downwards.
GCAAACACTTCTTTTACATGGCTTGGCGTACCTTCGTACAGTCGAGTATAGGCGTATGGAATGGTTGCAAAATCTTGTCCTTTGTAACTATTCAAAATCAACAAAATTTTATGAACCCTTGTATGTAAACGAGGCAAATCAAATGAAATAATTTCATTATCTAAATCATCTTCCGCACCCGTGTCGCCAATCAAATCGTCGCCGCTATGTCGGACGGCGCCATCCGACGAAATCAACCGCCCGAAATAAATCGCTTCTAATAATTGATTATTTTCGTCAAACAAAACCGCACTTGCATCCAAGTCAACCCCTTCTTTGTTCGACCCAAATCCAAAAATGCCTTTTTTGACAATCGCGCCCCAATTCAACCCAACACAAAATTGAGTTAAGAATTGTCCATTATCTTTTTGGAGGTTTAATTTGTCTCCTTTTGTGAGATTTAGTGCCATTTTATGCTTTTTTTAACGCTGATATTTATTGATGATGTCCACTAAACCATTCGCAGACGTGCCCACAATGTCGCCTAATGCTGTAAATCGCCACGCGCCGTCTTTGAAATACAACCGCGCCATTTCAACCGCCGTCCCACGAGATGCGTCTTCCGATAAATCATATTCGTACAAAGCTTGATTTTTATCCGCATCATACAAACGCACCGAAGCATTTTTAACCCGTCCAAAATTGACCAATGCGCCTTGACTCTCTCCGTAAATCGTGATAACAGCCAATATAATTTTGACATCCGCAGGTAATTTAGACAAATCTATGGTAATAGTTTCGTCATCCCCTTCTTTGTCTCCTGCACGCTCGTCTCCTGAGTGTTTGATAGCGCCCTGATATAATTCTAATTGATTATAGAAAACAATGCTTTCTTCCGTTAACATTTTTTCTTGCTCGTTCAATACCAATGCAGAGGCATCTAAATCGGCAGTCACGCCGTCTTTCACATCCCAGCTAAGTCCTATTTTGACTCGTTTAAGACCTGGTTGTGATTTGGAAAGGTTGATACGTTGTCCGGATTCAACCTTTTGCAATTGTATAGCCATGTTTTTTAACGTTGATAACGGTTAATAATATCCACCAAACCATTTTGCGACGTGCCAACGGTCTCCCCCAAAGAGGTATATCGCCAAGCACCATCTTTGATATAAAGGCGCGCCATTTCGACCGCCGTAGCGCGAGAAGCATCTTCCGTCAAGTCATATTCGTACAAAGCTTCATTTTTATCCGCGTCGTACAGCCGAACGGACGCATTTTTGACCCTGCCGAATGTCACAGGCGTACCTTGACCTGCACCATAAATCGTAATTACAGCCATCAAGATTTTGGCATCCGCAGGTAATTTCGACAAATCAATGACGATACTTTCATCGTCACCCCTTGTGTCACCGGTCCGTTCATCGCCTGAATGCTTTACAGCACCGCTATATAATTCGGTTTGATTGTAAAAAACAATACTTTCTTCGGTCAACATTTTTTCATTCGAGCCGAGTACCAATACGGAAGCATCTAAATCAGCCGTTACGCCTTCTTTTACGTCCCAACTGAGACCAATCCGCACTCTTTTGAGACCTGCGTGTTCTTTGGAGAGGTTAATTCGTTGTCCCGCCTCCACTTTTTGCAATTGTAAAGCCATATTAAAGATTCGATTTAAAATGAGTCGCAAATGTAACGTATTACTTTTATCTTTTCTAAAAAAAATGCGTACACTTCTTTTGAAAAAATTTTATTCTGCGGATGTACTTGCATTCAAATACATATTTGTTGTTACTGTCAAAGCCCGTGTATGCGTATAAATATCATCCAAATGTTTGATTTCCATTTTGACCTCTTTTTTCGACGCGTCCATCAAAGCAATATATTTTTTCGGCGAATTGAAATACAATCGGCAAATGGTTTTGCGATTATTGTCGTCCAACAAAATCGCACAATACGATTGCGCATCTCGATAAGCCAACCTTTCACCGTCCACAAGTGGGCGCAAAATGGATTTTACCACAAAAAAACCTTCTAATTCCAAAGGTGTTGTTGAAGTAAGGTTCGGTTTAGATTTGTCATTAACGAGTTGATTATCAATATTTTCTGCTGTTTTTGCAATCGCAATGGGCAATTGTTCTGCGACCATTTCTTGCAATAATTGTTGCGCCGATTTTTTGACCAATTCTGAAAATTGAACTAAGACATTCGCGGTCATTTTTCGATTATAAACTTTTGACGCAAAAAGTTTTACAAATTCATCACTTGGCGATTTAAGTTCATTCGTAAGCATATTGCGAATCTCGCTGACGTATTTCAATTCATGTGCGGCACTGAGAATCGTCGCAATATCAAATTGAGATTTATGAAATTTATAGATTTCCGCAATCGCAAAATCTTTAAGGTCATTCATGTCGCACTCGAAAAACGGTTTTGCATCCATGATATTCGTTTCCACGAGGTCGGAATAAAAGCGATATTTAATACCATTCGTCAAAATAGCAAATTTCACTTTGGTCACATGGAAATAACGCATCAATTGAGAATGATTATTGTCCAATTTTTGCGCCCAATGCTTGCATTCCACTAAAATCACTGGTTGACCGTCTTTCAACAGGGCATAATCCACTTTTTCTCCTTTTTTGACTCCGATATCGGCTATATATTCAGGCACGACTTCAAAAGGATTGAACACGTCATACCCTAATGCCGTCAAAAAAGGCATTACAAAAGCATTTTTCGTGGCTTCTTCCGTTGAAATCTGTTCTTTTAACTTGTTGACGCGCTCACTGAGCCGTTTGATTTGTTCTTTAAAATCCATATCAATATTTTAAGATACTTGTTAAGTTTTGGTTTTTCATAGGATGTTTGTTCGTCGTGCAAATATAGAATTTTATTACATAAAAAATATATTTTTATTACAATCAATATGGAATTTTTGCAACTACATAAGGAACGTGAAATAAATAAAGGATCCCTTTTAAAAACCCGAAAAGAGCGAAAAGAAAAATTTTTTGGGATGTTTTATTTGTGAAAAAAAGTTGCGTAATTGCGCAAAAGGTTGTAATTTTAGGCTCTATTTATCACCTTTTAAATCCTTCTATGATTGATAGACGCGCCAAACGCGCTCAATACAAAGCATTCGCTTCCCAACTTCGAGCGTTGCACGACCGCGAGATGAAATTGCGGAAAGAGGAATATCTATATGTCGAATTAGAAAAACCTCAATTTGTAGGTTATGAAAAATATTTCGGCTTGCGCGAAGATTGCCAAACGCCGATGCGTGAAAAATTATTGGCACTCATCAATACGATCCTTTTTAGCAAACATAAGCATTTTAACAAACGCGTTCGGCGCAAAAGCAAACGCGCTCAAACCGAAAAAGGCGGTAAAATCGTACCGCTTGAACATAAAACCAAACGATTATATGAATATTATTGGTCTAAACTGTCTGTTTTGGAGCAAGCCCATTTCACGCCTATTGAAGTGCGGGAAAAAAGTGGTTTCGTACACAGGATGTATGAATGGAGTTATCCATGGATGTTGGTTTCCAAAGTCCGCAAAAAGTTTATTACACAGATACGGGTTCCGAATCCTGACAAAATGAGCGAAAGTGACCAACTTAGCAATTACATCGAAGCGCACCAATTGCGAGCAAAAATGCAGAAAATGATTTTTTATCATAAAAACAACCATCGATACAGAAGTGCACCCCATTATGAATTACAAGAAAAAATAATACATAAAGAAATTCGCCAAGAGCCCCCTTTTATGAGTTGGCTTTTAGCGGGCATGATTTGCTTTTTTTCTTGCAATGACCAACCGAGTCCTATCTCCAACCGTGATGGGACCTTGCCCTTTTTGGGCAAAACGGTTTATAGCGCGTCCCAAAAAGAAGGAAAAATGGATACGTTGCATCAAAAAATTCCATCGCACACGCTGACAGACCAAAATGGACAAATCTTTCGTTCTACTATTTTAGATGGACAGGTTTATATGGCTCATTTTTTTTTCACCACTTGTCCATCGGTCTGCCCGAAAACGCAACCCTTGTTACAAAAAATAGCAACGCATTTTCAAGCCAATCCGAATTTTAAAATAATAGCGTATTCCATTGACCCTCAATATGATACACCGGAACGATTAAAATTATTTGCAACTAAAAATGGGTTTGATAATCCAAATCATGTTTTTCTAACAGGCAATAAAGATACGATTTACCAGTTGGCGAATGACCATTATAATACTACCACTTTTAAAGGCGTTGGTAAAAAAGATATTGCTCATACAGGCGCGTTGATATTGATTGACAAGGAGAAACATATTAGAGGAATGTACAATGGAATGGATGAGCATGAATATAACCGATGTGTGACCGATATAACGCATCTTTTAACAAAACTTTAAGAAGGAATTTAGTATCTTTTAACGGCTGATTCCATCTAAATAGCATATCTTTGTAAGGTAAATTCAAAAAAAAAATTATTAAAAATCCTAAAATCTGTTTTCTCGTGAAAAAATCATTTTTGGCAACTGTTACCGTTCTTTTTTCAACAATCCTTGCGGTCTCTGCTCAAAACGTGCAAGATGCTCCGCGTAAAACAATGGGTGAACCCCAAAATACCGTCAATATCAAACCGATTTTCGCGGGCGGCGAAACTTTTTTAAGAGCTTCTGCCTTTGTGGTGCAAACGCCTACGGCGACGCAACCCGCAGAAAAACAATCGGCTACGGAGCCGAAACCCACATCTGCATTGAAACAATAAAATAAGAATCGAATTATAGCTCAAAAAAAGGGTGCTTTTGTGAAAAAAGTATCCTTTTTTCGTTGTGTTCTTGTTAACTTTGCCACTTTGTTGTACTTAACGGTTGCAAAGAACGATGTGGAAAAAAATCATATTAGGATGTTTACTCCTACCAACTTATCTTTTGGCGCAAAATCAACCTGCTTTTTCGGAAGATTATCATACGATGTGGTTGCGCGGGATGTTGATATACCGCACCAAATGGGCAAATTACCAATTCGAAGGACTTTTTAGACAGCAAGAAAATGAATTTGCACCACCCTATTGGGCAGGTCCTAATAACCCACTTGCAGCCCCGTTGATACGCGGATTGCGTTTTTGGGCAGTGTATAACACTTCTAAACGGTGGCGCATGGACTTCGCGACCTCTTGGTTTGGCACTTATCCGACGATTCGCGCAGCAACAGATGTTGGAAAACCTTATTTAAACGATTTTCGCCTCACTTTTTTGCCGCTATACACGTATCGAATCAATCGATTGGAAATCAGTAGTCGCACCGGTGGTGAAATAATGTTTATTTATCCACATCGTTTTGATAGTTTGACCATTCGACAACGATTTCGAATACGTCCGATGTTGAAATACAAGGTCGCCCCTCAACTTTGGGCATCTATTTTTGATGAATTTTTTGTTTCCACCACAACGAATGGACTTCGATATGACCAACATCGACCCGCAGGCATGTTGCATTTTGAACCTAAAACCAATCATTTTTTGGAAGGCGGTGTTTTCGTCAATTACAAACCCAATGAGGTGACGCATGGAATCACTTGGTTGCTGTATTATAATCGATTTTTTTAAAATTTGAATATGAAAACAATTGGCATTTTGGGCGGCATGAGCAATGTTGCCACAGGCGAATTATACCGCATGCTCAATGAGCGTGCGAATCACTATCTCGGTGGCGCACATACCGCGCAAATCTTGATGTATAGTGTTGATTTTGAACACATTAAACAATTTGTTTATCAAGATAAGTGGGATGAAGCCAGTGTCTATTTGGTGGAAAAAGCCAAACGATTGGAAGCAGGCGGCGCGGATTTTGTCGTCATGGTGTCGAATACGATGCACATAGTAGCAGATGATATTGCTAAAAATATCAATATCCCCTTTTTGCATATGGTGGATATGACGGCTGCCGTTTTGAAACAACAGCAGATTCAAAAAGTGGGCATTCTCGGCACGCGTCCGACGATGGAAGCGGCGTATTATGCAGCGCGTTTCAAGGAGTTGCATGACATCACTTTGGTACGTCCTTCGGAGGCTCAAATGACTGATATTGATACGATTATATTTGATGAGTTATGTAAATTTGAAATCAAAGATGCGTCTCGACAACGCTTTTTTGCCGTCATGGAAGACTTGCGCAAACAAGGTGCGGAAGCGATTATTTTGGGTTGTACGGAGATATTTTTATTGGTGAATGAACAAAATTATAAGGATGTACCGCTTTTTGATACCGCAGCGATTTTGGCGGAGACGGCGGTGCGCACGAGTTTGGGGTTGAATCAGTTATGGATACCCATTCCCAATTAAATTGCGAAAAATCGTAGGGTTAGCTCGTGACCTATTCTATCTAAATTGATTAAAATTATTTGATTATCAATAATTTATAAATAATTTTATTTTTAATTCGAGTAAAAAGGTCACGACCTGTTCCTACTGCGGAATCTCTTTTAAAGAATCACGCCCTACGTTTGGGAAAATTGGAAATTTCCCCAAACGATTTCAACTCGTTTTTATAATTTTCACGCGACTCGTCATCAAATCGTGTGCAGGAATCACCATTTTTTCCGTTTCATTGATTTGAATCGTAATTGAAATATTATTCATTTCCACAATCATTCCGCGTACACCGTCGATTTCAATCACCATGCCTTTATTAAAATTGCGTCGATTGAAGAAACCTGCCAAAATATTGGACAAAACTTCCCGACTCGCAAACCCATACGATAGGGATGCCGATGCCATAATCGCGCCCATAATAATCAATAAATTGGACGAAATAATCCCTGTATCAATCCCACCTTGTTGCAACGCCGTGAGTACTACGATGATAAACAACAAGTAATAGATAGAACTACTAATAATACGTCCTGTACTAATCCCAAGCGAACTCGTCGCGCCGCGAACTAAATCGCGCACAAACGAAGCAATATAAATCCCAATCACAAAACAAGTGATTGCCGAAATAAAATTGGGAATGTAACCCAATAATTTGGTGATTTCATACGAAACCACTTTCCAATCCAACGCTTCCGCCACCGAAGCAACAAATAAAAGGACAAAAACCCAATAAATGCACCGCCCGATAATGGCACTCGGTGAACTCAAAATGCCGGATTGCCGTAAAAAATCTGTAATTTTGAAGCGTTCTGCCATCGTATCAAACTTCACGGTGCGCAAAATGCGCTCAAAACCACTCGAAATCAAGCTGGCAAATAACCAAGCTATCACCAAAACAATGATAGCACTGAGAATGCCGGGAATCGTTCCCATAAAATTTTTGCCAAAAATGCGAAAAGCATCCGTAAAAGAAGCACCTATCGGGGTGAAAAAATCTAAAAAAGCATTCATTTTGATGGATATTTTAGCTGTTTAATTAGGGTTGTGTGGCTTACTGTTTTGTCGTTGGCTCAGAATGTAATCAAATAAGTGATTTTTCTCCGCTGTGTCGCTGCCATAGGTCGAGTCAGGCACCGCATCAATCAGTTCCGATTGACACTGAATCAGTTTCACCGTAAACAAATCGACTATATCTGCCAACAAACTCGTCGCATCTAACGTGCTAAACACAGCATCTTTGAGTTTATCGGGCATCGTGAAGGATTCACGTTGCTCATGCTCCGCGCTCATCGCTTGGAACAAGCCTTCTAATTGGTTGCGCAATGGTTTTGACATCTTCCGTTCTATTTATTTTTTGCCCAGTAATTCTGCTAATCGGTCTCGGCTGCGTTTGAGGCGCATTTTGATGGCAGATTCGCCGACATGCAAGGTTTCTGCAATGTGTTTTACGCTCATCCCGTCTTGATAACGCATCATGAGTAACATGCGTTCATCGGGATTCAAGAGTTCAAAAACGCGTTCTAATTGCGTCAATTGCACATCTTGCAATATTTTTAATTCTAATCCTTCATCATCATTTGCCAAATTTTCGTAAGCGGCTTCTGAGTAATCATTATATTCGATTCTTTTCTGTTTGTGCAGATAGTCCATACAATAATTATATGTAATCGAATGAACCCAAAGCGAAAACGCTGATTTTCCTTTAAAATTGGAAAGGTTCATAAATACTTTTACCATAATATCATGCGTACAATCTTTGGCAGCTTCGCGGTCTTTGATAAGACTAAGGCACTTATGGAAAATCTTGCCAGAATAGCGGTCATAGAGCAGTTCCAACCCTTGTCGGTCACCATTTTTAAGGACACGCTCTACGATATCTTCATCAGAGAGTTTGTCAGCCGCCGTTTTCCCAAACTTGAAAAATGACATGATTTTTTTTTAAACTGTTGTGTCCAACTTATTAAAAATTATAAAAAGACAATTCGTTTTCGCAAAAATACACCTTTTGTCCGATTTTTATCAAACAATTTCAAAATCGCCAATACGCTTACAAAAGTAAGAAACTTTTCAAAGATTTTATTTTTGAACTTCCAATTTTGTTGTAATTTTGGCTTTCCAATATTCAAAAATCAAACAATTCATGTTTCATATTTTCAAGAAAAATAAAAGTGCATTTTCCAATACGCCTGTTCCATCCATCACGGAAGGCGAAAAATGGGCAAAATTGCGCAAAAAAGCAGCCGAAAAATCCGAAAAACGGACTAAAACAAACCTTTCCGAACCTTTTACGGACGTAACAAGCAACCGTTTAGAAGCAATTAGCGTGTAGTATTTTGAATTTGTTTCTTTAAAATCTATTTATCTTATGAAAAAAATTACAGTAGTAACGGCTGTTTTGATGACAATGATGGTTTGGTCTTGCACCAAAGATTCGATTACAACCGTAGATTGTACAGGCACTGCGCCGACTTATACGAGTGCGGTCAAGGCACTTTTGGATAACAAATGTGCGACTTCGGGTTGTCATGGAGCGAGTAATCCAGAAAGCGGGTTGGATTATAGTACGTATGCGATAGCGAAAACGAATGCAGCAAAGGATAATTTTCGGGGTAGTATTCAACATTTAAGTGGGTATGATGCGATGCCGAAAGGGGCGAGCAAATTGTCTGATGCAGATCTTAAAACATTGAATTGTTGGGTACAAAACGGTATGCCTCAATAAGTTACATATCCTTTTAAAAAAGAATAAAGTCGCCGAAGAGACCACTTCGACGACTTTATTCTTTTTTAAAAGGAAGCGGAAGGCAAGAGATTCGAACTCTTGATACCCTTTTGAAGTATACACACTTTCCAGGCGTGCTCCATCGACCACTCGGACAGCCTTCCATTGCGCCGCAAAGATACGC
>JBDLWG010000461.1:0-3972 GCA_039804385.1 Bacteroidota bacterium | reverse complement strand
CCATATCATCTAAGGCTAACGGAGAAGTATTGCTACACACCGATAGCGTTTTGGTACCAAGCAAAGTCATTAAATCAAACTTGCGTTCTGCCCTATCCAAATTTTTGCGATGTAACGCATTCGGCATCGCTTCAAAATCCCTAAGTGGTTGTAAAGCAATGATTTCGATGCCTAAATCGGAAGCCATTTGGCGCAATTCCGCAGGACGTATATCAGAAACGGTTAAATCGTTTTCAAATAATTCGATGCCATCATAACCCGCTTTGGCAATTGCAAGCATTTTTTCGCGCAAGGTGCCAGATAAAGAAACGGAAGCAATAGAATGTTTATAGCGCATGAACTCTTTTTTTAACACATAGGAAACATAGGGTTACATAAGGCACATAGAGGCAAACTTTGGGGAATGCCCCTATGTGCCTTATGTAACCCTATGTTTCCTATGTGTTTAAACATGAATAATAATTTTACTATCATTGCCAATAGAAGCCACTTCTAAAGCCAATTGCAATTCGTCTAATTTCATATATTTCGAGATAATTTGACCTGGTTGAATCACTTTCGACGCAATTAATTGTATCGTCCGTTTGAAATCAAAAGGATGGTCATAGATAATTGATGGTACGATGGTGATTCCTTCTCGCGCTATTTTGAATGGTTTAAACGTCGCGTCACTCATGGACAAACCCACTAATACGATTTCCGAACCTCTCGGAGCTGCGGCGGTTGCCATCGATGCCGTGACGCTTGCGCCTGCACACTCAAAAATCGCCGTTACGTCTTCCTCCATCCATTGATGCGCTAAGGCTTCGGTTTGTTGTTGAAGGTTGCCCGTATGTGTTGCCTTGATTGCGCCCCAATCGGTGGCAACTTTTAATTTATCCGTATTTAATTCTGTCACTAACACTTTGTAACCCAATTTCAACGCCAAATGAGTCAATAATAACCCAATCGCACCCAATCCAATCACTGCAATCGTATCTCCCGGCTTTGCTTTGGAAGCATTCAAGGCATGTACGCCAACGGCTGTTGGTTCAATCGCCACCGCATCCGCATCCGAAACAGTCGTTGGCACTTTCCATGCAAACGCGGAGGGCAACACGATATATTCCGCAAAACAACCGACTTCATTGACACCCACAATCCGCTTATTAATGCAAATATTCCCGCGCCCGCTTTGACAATATTTGCAATGATGACATGGAATATTCGGCTCCATCACCACCCGTTCTCCGATGCGCGACTCCGAAATACCCGTACCGACTTTATCAATAATACCCAAACCTTCGTGTCCGATAATGTTCGGTTTGTCCAATAGGCGATGTCCTTGAAAAAGGTGTACGTCTGAACCACAAACGCCTATCATTTTCAATTTAATACGCACTTCTCCTGTCGCAGGCACTGGATTTGGCGCATTTTGGAGTTGAATCACTTTCGGTTTTAATAAAAAAGCTGCTTTCATAGCCTAAATTTTTATAAAAATGGACAAATAACAATTAGGTGATTTGGATTACAATATTAGTTATAAAGCGTATTGAAGCGTTTGTAAAAGGTTGAAAAGTACCAAATATTTTCTTAAAAGTACCTATTCCATTTTTGACAATGGTACTTTTGAAAAAACATATGGTATAATTGAAACAATAAGTACGTAGCAATACCAATATCTTTATACTTTTATTCAGAATTTAAAAAGGCGTTAAAAATAAGATGTAAATAAAGATTCGGTTAATACAGCTTTTGCCCGTATTTTTAGGAGGTCAAAACGATGGCAAACTGAATCCATGAAGTTTCTAAAACACCCATTCAAAAATAAAAATTTTGAATTTTAAGTCGTTTTGTTACTCTTGCAGAGGGTTTATAAGTCCTTATTTTTGACAACTGTATGCTCATTAATTTTTTTTTGTAAATGTTTATGTTTAAAGACTCAATGAAAAATTTTACAAAACTGATTTTCACAGCATTATTATTTTGCTCCGTGAATGCCCTTTTCGCACAAGGTACGAGTGCGCGCATTTCTGGTAAAATCACTGATGCTAAAAAGCAACCGATGATAGGCGCGATTGTTCAAGCAGTGAACACGTCTAACGGTTTTAAAACAGCTACGGCTTCGGATGATAATGGAAGTTATGAGTTGCAAGAATTGCCATTAGGCGGACCTTACACCTTAACTTTTTCTTCTACGGGTTCTCAAACCGTGAAACAAACAGGATACAATTTGGGATTGGGTGACCACCTTACGGTGGATGTCGAACTCAAAGAAGGGGCTACTGAATTGGGTGCAGTCGAAGTAACGGCAAATGCAATGACTTCTCGCACAGACCGTCTCGGAAGTGCATTGGCGATTACAGGCAAAACGATTGCTACGATTCCCACGCCTTCTCGGAATTTTGAACAATTGGCTTTCTTATCTGGTCAATCTTATACGCCCGATTTGGGTCAACGGAATTTAGGTGGTTTCACATTGGCTGGTGGTAAAGGGGGTAATGGCGGTTTCACCGTAGATGGTGCGAATACACGTCGTGGTTCATTCGGTTCAACGCTGGATGGTGCTGCATTTACGATTTCTCAAGAAGCGATTCGGGAATTTGAGGTTGAAACGAATGCATATAGCGTTAAAAACGGTCGTAACTCAGGTGGTGTTGTCAAAGCCGTTACCAAATCAGGTACGAATGAAGTACATGGTGCTGCATGGTATTATGCAGGTGGTGGTGACGCATTGTCTCAAACCAAAAGTCCAACTGGTGCATTATTGGCATCCGTTCCAAGTCAAGGACAATACGGTTTAAGCGTAAGCGGACCGATTATCAAAGATAAATTATTTTATTTTGTAGCGATTGACCGTTATGCAACGTCTCCGTTGACAGACCCGCGTACGCAATTTTTCGTCGATTATGCGAATCCAGTGTTTGCAAACGAAGGCGAGGCAAATACTTTTTATGGTTACACCAAAACCGATGCACAAGCAGTGGTTGATGCTGCAAAAGCAAAAGGGTACGATGTAGGTTCTGGAATCGGTACTTTGAAAAAAGATGCGGTGACGCAAAACGTATTTGCACGGATGGATTGGCAGATTAATGACAAAAATAGAGCGTCGATTCGTTACAATTATTTGAAATATAATTTGACGAATGAAGGGATTTCTGGCAATCAATTAAGTTTAGCCGCTTTCTTGCCCAATTCGGTTCGGGTGAATGGTACGGATGCAAGTAATTATCCATTTGAGAACTTAGACCATAAAATTATTGCAGATTTGCGGACGGATATTTCAAAAAATATCGTAAACAAAGCCGTTTTCCAATTTAATACTTCGGATAGGGGCAATAATCCCAAAGATGCTACTCAAGAACCGCGTGTTTATGTAGGCGTTCCTGCGGCAAATGGTCTTGGCGGTGGTACGATGGCGTTTGGTCAGTTGACTTGGATTCCAGAATTGATGCGTACGACTTCTTACCAATTCATTGATGACGTAACGTACAAAACAAATGGTGTGACTTGGACTTTTGGTACGAACAATCAGTTTTACCAACAAGCGGAGCGTTTGGCACACTGGACGGCTCCAGTTGTGGTCTATCAAAACGTAGCAGATTTGAATGCGAACAAACCCTCTTTTTATCGTCAATTGTTGTCGGACAAATTGGATTTGAAAGCATTGCAACCTTGGAAATTAGCAGAATTGAGTTTGTATGCAGAAGCAGCCTTCAAAATTGGCAATGATATTAATATGGAAGCGGGTATTCGTTGGGATGGAACGTACCAAAGTGGTGTTGCGCCAACGCGGAACGAAGCGGTATTCGCAGGTTTGACTTACAATGGTAGAGCATTGGACAATTCAAAAGCCGTAAGCGACATGGCTCAATGGCAACCGCGTGTGCAAATGACTTGGGATATCGGTGGCGAGAAAAAACATTTCTTGAAAGCAGGTGCTGGGATGATTGCATCTCCAATCACAACGCAACCGATTACACAAACGTATTA
>JBDLWG010000460.1:0-6246 GCA_039804385.1 Bacteroidota bacterium | reverse complement strand
CCGAAACCTTTGTAGAAAAACGATCGATAAACCCGTTTCGGAGGTGCGTAGCACCGTAACATTGGTAGAAACGGTTTGAATGTTACGGTGCGACGCACCTCAAACGAGGGTTCCAATTCCGTTTTGCTACAAATGTTACGGTGCTACGCACCTTTTTTGATTCTGTGGGTAATGGATAGGGTTGCAACCTCGCCGACCTTGATTCGATACAAATCAGTTGATTATCAATGAGTTCCATTTGGAACGTTTATTTCGATTCAACTACTTAAATTGGGATGCCCTCACAAAGACCGCAATGTTTCCGTTACTTTTGCCCATGAAAATTCCTTTTTTCGTTCCAAAAGCGTTGCCGTAAAATCATCATAACGCTCTTTTTCATAAAAATCGACAATCGCTGCTCCGACCGCTTGTGCATTCGGCTCAACGACATAACCCGCTTTTCCATGCGGCACTATCTCAGGCAAACCGCCCACATTGGAAACCACCATCGGTTTTTCAAAATGGTAGGCAACCAATGAAATCCCACTTTGGGTAGCACTTTTGTACGGTTGCACAATCAAATCGGCTGCGCCGAAATAATATTTCACTTTATCAGTTGGAATATAATCTGTATGTAAAATCACGCTTTCGCTAATTTTTTTTTCGGAAATAATGGATTGATAAATCGTTGCATCTTCGTAAAATTCGCCTGCAACGATTAATTGAACCCCCGTTTGGCGCACTTTCTCTATCGACATGGCTTCTAATAAAAGGTCTAACCCTTTGTACGCCCGTATAAATCCAAAAAATAAAATATATCGTTTTTTATCCGATAATTGTAAAGTTGATAATGCCAAAGAACGACTTACTTTTTCACCATACGTATCATAAATGGGATGCTCTATATATTTAATCCGTTGAGAATTGGTAAATTGTCTCAAATCTTTTTCGACAGAACGCGACATGACCATATACGCATCGCAAGATTGAATGAAATAATTGGCAAGCATTTTATCGCCAAAACGTTTTTCATGCGGAATGACATTATCCGTCAAACCAACTATTTTGGTATGCTGATTTCGGCGCACGAACCGCAATATCGTCCCAAAACAAGGTCCCATAAACGGCAACCAAAACCGACAAACAATCATATCGGGCTTCAAAGCAGCGATTTCACGACCGATTTTGACCCAATTGAATGGATTTACCGAATTAATCACGACTTTTATATCCAAATCAGTCGGCGGCGGGTCATCGCTATATTGGGTTTTGCCGGGAAACAAAAAGTTTGGATATTGCAAGCTGAACGTATAAATCGTTGCTATATCGCCTTGGTTTTGAAATTCGCGGGCTAAACGTTCATCAAAAGTACTAAGCCCGCCGCGCAATGGATAAGCGGGACCGATAATTATAATGTGAGCCATATTTTTGAAAAAATCGACGTGTTTAAAAAATGTACAAAAAAGAAGCGAAACTAAGATATTTTTCTAATTTTACCGCAAAAATGGATTCAATGTTTCTACACAAAATAAAATATTGCTTTTGGACGATTTTGTTCCTTTCAATGGGTTCACAACCTTTGAATGCCCAAAACCGTTTTAAAGGCGGCGCAATATTGGGTTTCAACGCATCGCAAATGGACGGAGACCAAGCCGCAGGTTATCACAAAGTGGGTTTGAACGCAGGTTTGCGGGCTATCATTTTGTTGCAACCGAAGATGGATATTTCGTTGGATTTGCTGTACAGTCAACGCGGCAGCCGCACAATGGAGTACGAATCACCTGAATTTCGGGCAGTGACGCTCCATTATTTGGAAGTTCCTGTGTTATTTCATTATAAAGATTGGTTGGCGCAGGATAAAAACGGCAATTCTTTTTATAAAGCCTCCATTGAAGCAGGCGTTTCCTATGGGCGATTGTTCAATACCGTACCAAATGACGCATTTAAATTGCTCTTTTTTCACCCATTGGAAAAAGATAAATTAACTAAAAATGATATAAGTTTAACGGCGGGCATTACGTTTATGTTTTCAGCGCATTGGGGCGTTGCGGCGCGGACGACTCAATCGTTAAATCGCCTTTACAATCCAGCTTTATATCCAGATGACCCTGTTTTGGGCAGGTATAATGCTTTGCGCAGTTATTTTGCAAGTTTTCAAACAATTTATATCTTTTAAACTTGGATTCATGCTGGATTTTAATATGAATCCAAGTTTCACAATCATTAAAATCATGACAGACGTTCTCCACCCGACAACCCTAAAACTAAACACCATTGAAGAAGGCATTGCTGCCATTCGCGCAGGCAAAGTTATCATCGTGGTTGACGACGAAGATCGCGAAAATGAAGGCGATTTTATCTGCGCTGCCGAGTGCGTCACGCCTGAAATCATCAATTTCATGGCAACTTATGGGCGCGGTTTGATTTGTACGCCCATTGAGGAGTCTCGCGCCCAAGCGTTGGATTTAAACATGATGGTTTCCAGCAATACGGCAATGCACGAAACCGCTTTTACGGTCTCCATTGACCTTATCGGACAAGGTTGTTCGACGGGTATTTCCGCCTATGACCGTTCCACAGGCATCAAACATTTGATTAATCCACAAGCCAAAGCATCTGATTTTGCGCGTCCCGGACATATTTTTCCACTTCGGGCGAAAACAGGCGGCGTTTTGCGGCGTACAGGGCATACGGAAGCCGCCGTTGATTTGGCGCGTATGGCAGGATTTTATCCCGCAGGCGTATTGGTGGAAATCCTAAATCCTGATGGAACGATGGCGCGTTTGCCACAACTCCTTGATTTAGCCCAGCGTATGAATTTAAAAATTGTCTCTATTGATGATTTGGTCGCGTATCGCATGGCAAATGAACGGTTGGTCAAACAAGAAATGCACGTTACGCTGCCTTCCAAATATGGGGATTTAGAAGTTTTCGCGTATCGGCAATTGACTTCGGGCGATTTGCATTTGGCAATCAAAAAAGGGACTTGGGCAGCAGATGAATCGGTGCCAGTCCGCGTTCATTCCAACACAGAAGACATTGATATTTTAAGCATTTTGTTTGATAATGCCGATAAAACGTGTCGAAAAGCCTTTGATTTATTGCAGAAGTTTGATAAAGGGCTGTTTTTATGGATGCACCAATCGGAAAAAGAATTGACTTTATTAGACCGATTGAAAATGTATCAACAACGCGCTGCACACACTGCATCACCTACAGACGCTATGGGACAAAAAGATTACGGAATCGGCGCACAAATTTTGCGGGATTTGGGTATCAAAAAAATCAAATTAATTACGAATCATCCTAAACGGCGGGTTGGTTTGATTGGTTATGGTTTGGAAATAACGGATAATATCGCGCTTTAAAATATTTTGTCTAATCATCATAAGTTATTGATGTTTCGACAAAAGTATTAGCAACGATAATTTTGATTAATAAATCATTGATTATCAATGATTTATTAATCAAAATTATCGTTGTTTAACACTTCGATAAATCCTTTGAAATCGTTATTGAGTCCCATATGAAAAAGGAAATGAATTTCTCTTGTTTGAAAAATTTATTCATATAAAATTATTATTTACTTTATAACACGCTGTTATGTATCCAATAATACAAATAATGGACTGCTTTTATTTCGTTCACGCGGGTCTTTAAAGATTAACGTTAAACTTGATGATGCAGGTAAATTGGGATAATTTAAAACAACTTGTTTTGCATCATTTGGAAATTCCAATTCACCATGAAGGGTCGGTTTGTATTCATTACAACGTTCGTCTCTGATTATAAAATTTTGTTTATGATGACTCGTTATATAAAAAAACGCATCTGTTTCATGGACAATCATACCAAGTTGTCCATTTTGAGTTGCCGCATCAAAATGAAAATCAAATTGAATCATCAATTCAATACAATTAATTTTTTCACCTAATAATTTGATATTCAACAAATTAGCTAATAAATCATCTATGCCAACAATATATGGATTGATTTCATACCATTTATGGCGCACCAAAAAAGGTTCCATTTCCTTGCGTAGCAACTTTGCATTTCTACATGCTGTAAAGATTCGACTTAACACCAACCATTCATCGTTCGTATTTTGAAATGTTTTCGTGGGTGCTTCATATAATCCACTGTAAGCTGTTATTTTTTGTTTCTCTTTCTGAACCCCTTTGCTATAACTCGGTATCCATTTTTGCAAATAAGTTAACACATCTTCCGTTTCACTTTTGCCTTTGTCCACCCAAAGAAAAGGTGTTTTATTGTATTCAAAATGCAAAACTAACCAAAATTCAAACGCAATACAAGAGTAAGCTATACGGGTTTTATTGCTTTTTTCAAAATATTGTTTGGGCAAACGTTCCAATTCATTCTTTTTTTCGCTCAAGCCTTGAATAAGGTCCCAATAATCCACTACATTTTCTGCTCCAATGGCTTTTTTCAACCATCGCATATAATCATAAAGCGACAAAAAATACTCACTTTCTTTATTGGAACCTTTATAGGCTTTTGCTAAATCATCCTTAATGGTTTGAGGCAAAAGAGCATTCATGGCAATTAATTTTTTTCGTTGCTCAGATAAAATAAAAGCATTTCTCTTATCATTATCCATGACCACCCAAATTTCATCATAATCTTCTTTTATATCTTCAATCTTTTTGGCTTCTACAACGATTACACTAACTAATTGATTTTCAACCCAATGATTCTTTTTTAATCCTTCAAAATAAGCTTTTTCGGTCGCGCCTTCCACTGACAAAAGTATTTTTTTTACCAAATTAGAGCCGCCAATCTTTTTATTTTTTGCTTCTGGCGAATTAGAAGATTGTTTCTTTGCTTGCCGCGTGTTGTCTTTACGCATTATCTGTAATTTTAATAATTTTCCAATGTTTCATAAATACTCGTTTCATCAATATTTGGAATGGATTCCAATTCGCCGCGTAAATAACGCTTCGCGGTTGCCAAATCGCCGCGCAAACCGCGAATATCGGATACAACATAAACTTCTGTCGCGCCTGTGACATCTTTTTGTACCAAATTAATTTGGTCATGTTCCAATAAATCCATTACATTCACGTCATGGGTCGAAAAAATGAGTTGCGCACCGTTGACATTAATCTTAGGATTTAAAATCATACGAACTAATACTTTCGTCAATAATGGATGAAAACTTTTATCAAATTCGTCCACAATGAACGCGCTTCCTGTTTGAATGGATTGCATCAACGTTGAAAATACCGCGATAAATTTTTGAGTACCCTCTGATTCTTCCTTCAATGGCAACGGACGAGTGCCAATTGCTTTGCCGCCATCGAATAAACGATGTTCGGTATGCGTTTCCATTTTAAGTAAATCTATCAATTCGTTATATGCAACTTGTTGTTTTTCATCTAATTGTTCATCTGAATCTTTTTTAATGCGAATGTTTTTGGGCAAATTTTCAGATTTAGTTGTGGTTAAATTCAAAATCCCAGTATCTATATTTTTCAAGGCAGTCGTTAACAATTGCAATTCATTTGGATGATTGGCTTCCGACATTTTAGCGAAATAACGAATTTGTAAATCAATGTAACCCGCCGAAAAATCACTCACTTGAAACCCTGTTTTGAAAAATTCAAAAATGGGTTCTAAAAATGTATTATTTTCACTAATGGATTTGGATAAAAATAATACGTTTGGGCGCGTTCGTTCTTCCACCGATTTGCGTCCGCCTTTGAAATCATCGCCGTAAGAAATATCGCTTCCTGATTTTCGGATGAATAATTTTCGTTTAGTATTTTTGCCTGTTTCGGTGCGTACATAATAGTACAATTCTTCTCTAATGACTTGATTTTGAGTCACTTCGACTTGATACAAATATCTTTTTTGATTGTTGGCAATAAAATCTATTTCAAAAATCGTTGGTTTCGACTCAAAATTTATATCAAAAACAAAGGCTTCATTGGCATGAATCTTATCGCCTTGCGTAAAGCGATGCGATTGCAAGACCAACCATTCCAATGCTTTGAACGCTTTGATTAAATTCGATTTACCACCACTATTTTGTCCGAAAATCGCTGCGACGGTCAATAACTGTAAGTCCTTATAGTTCAAAACCGTGTAATTAGGATTCTTGCGCTCCTTAACTCGTTCAGAAGGGAGCATTGAAAACACTTGTCGTTCCTTGATGGAACGAAAATTTGTAATTGCAAATTCGATTATCATAGCTGATATTAAGTTGTTATTGACTAATAAAGTGCAAATATATGCCTAATATCTGTT
>JBDLWG010000459.1:0-5196 GCA_039804385.1 Bacteroidota bacterium | reverse complement strand
TTAAATTTTTAGTTGATATGAATCCTGTATTTATGCAAAGATGTTTTGATTTAGCGCGGTTGGGGAATGGTCAAACATCGCCGAATCCGTCGGTGGGCGCGGTCTTGGTTTATCAAGATAGGATTATTGGAGAAGGTTGGCATCGACAATATGGGGGCGCACATGCGGAGGTAAATGCGCTTGCCAATGTTTTACCCGAACATCGGGCATTGATTCCACAATCGACGATTTATGTGTCGCTGGAGCCGTGTCATCATTTTGGGAAAACGCCGCCTTGTGTGGATTTAATTTTGCGCGAAAGAATTCCAAAAGTCGTCATTGCGCAAACAGACCCACATGATAAAGTGGCAGGGCAAAGTATTCAGAAATTGCGCAATCATGGGGTTGAAGTCATTGAAACTATTTTAACAGAGGACGCTACTTGGGTCACGCGCCCTTTTGTAAAAAATATTATGCTGCAAAAACCGTATATTATTTTGAAATGGGCGGAAAGTGCTGATGGTTTCATGGGTGCGCCCGATAAACCCATTTGGTTGAGTAATGCTTTTACAAAACGATTATCGCATCGTTGGCGCAATGAAGTGGATGGGATTTTGGTCGGCGCGAATACCGTTTTGATAGATAATCCGGGATTGGACAACCGCCTTTGGTATGGAAAATCGCCTGTGCGCATTGTTTTGGATGGTCATGGTAGGGTAGGGGCGTGTTTAAATCAAGGATTGAAAATATTCGATGATTCGATTAAAACATTGATTTACAGTCATGTACAACCGAATCCTAAACGACAAGAAGATTTTCATCAAACTTTTTTTAAAACGCTCCGTTCTCATCATCCTGATGCATTATTAAAAGATTTATTTCAAGAAAAAATCGGTATTTTATTGGTAGAAGGTGGCGCAACAGTTTTGAATTTTTTCATTCAACACAACTTATGGGATGAAGCGCGTGTCTTTAAAACCAATAAATGGTTGCAATATGGGGTTGTCGCGCCCAAAATGATTGTAAATAATCCACCTCAAATCTTGCAAATCCTTGATAATCAATTATATTTGCACCAAAATCAAAGATAAGTAAAACGTTCGTTCCAAATTCGTAAAAAAAGAAATCAATGGTTAAACTTCCGTTAAAAACAACCAAAGAGGCGTATCCGATGTTGCAAATCGCGTCTGAAAAGAGTTACTTTGCTGAATAAATTACAAAGTAGCTGATGATACGTTGATTTTTGGATTGAAATTCTATTTAAAATCGTTATAAAACCTTATTTTCAGATACCAAAAAATTGTAAAATAATGACCCGATTGACTAAAATAATAGCATTGATGTTTTTGTTGACGACTGTTGCTTCAACGGTTGCGCAAGCCCAAGTAAAATGGTACTCCATTGAAGAAGCGGAGGTTTTGGCGCGCAAATCGCCGCGTAAGATTTTTATCAAAGTCTATACGAATTGGTGCGGTTGGTGCAAGGAAATGGATAAAAGTACGTTTGCAGACCCCAATATTGCTAAATATTTGAATGAAAATTATTATCCTGTGTTGTTGAATGCGGAAAATAAATCCAATATTGCGTTCAATGGTAATACCTACAAGTTTGTTGCCGACCCGAAAGGCGGGTATAATGAGTTAGCTGCCTTTTGGTTGAAAAGCCAAATGGTGTATCCGACCCTTGTTTTCTTGGATGAAAATTTTAATTTGATTCAAGGTATCGGAGGCTATCGCAAGGCTGCTCAATTTGAGATGATTATGACCTATTTTGGCGAAAATCATCATAAAAGTACGCCTTGGGCAAAATACGAAAAAAATTATACGCCACTTTCTTTCAAGTAGTTTTGTTTTTATAATCATTTGTTTATCAATAGATTATAAAAATAAATTTAAAAAATCGCCGTCATTAAAAATATCAAAAAGGGCATCTATTTTCCAAATAGATGCCCTTTTTTTATTTTTTTCTACAAAAAATACATATAAGTATCTATTTGTGTATATATTTGTGATTCAATTGCAGTAACGTTTTTTATTCATCATTAACATTGAAAAAATCAATATGAGTGAAGGTTCTAAATTCAATTTCAAAAACCTAATTTGGGTAGCAGTGCTACTCCTTTTTGCAGCAGGCATTTACTATGTTTTGAATGTGAGCGAAATGCCTGAAATCGGCGAAGGTCATTAAATGGTAGTCGGGAAATTTATTTCCCGCGATTTACGGGAAATAAATTTCCTGACTACGATGTAGGCGTAAATGATTTTCAAGTTTCAATTTTTTCGGCAACGGGAATGCTTGCTTGATGCAACGTTCCCGTTCTCCGAAAAGCCGTTTTAACTTTCTACCCTGTATGGCAATCTGTTGTGTATTTGTTTGATTAGAAGCACGAGCTAAAGTCAGTTCTGAATACAAATTTAATCAAAATTTATTTGAATTTACAATATATAAAAAAAGTTATTTTTTAAAACACGTTTTAAAACCATTTGTAAATCAATGGTTTTGAAACATGTTCGTTTTTTGAAAGTGCAAAAGCTCCTTTTTTATCCAATTTTTAATTGAAAAATACAATAGATTGGGGAGGACACGCATCAGAAAGTTTCCTTTTAGCTTTATTGAAACAATTGCGCAAATGGGGCATTTGATTTCGGGATGTGTTGATTATCAATATTCCGAAATTCACATTCCGAAATCGCTAAGGAATTTGGTAAAGTAAAATAATGCCTCTATGAAACTTTTTTTGTTTTAAAACGTGTCCATTCATTTGTTTAACAAAATCAAAAAGATATTGATAAACAGGGTCATCATGGATAACCCATATTTTTTTGATGCCCTTTTCATGTAATTTTTTCAAATCCTGTTGCACAAGATCGGTATCACAACAACGATACGGTTGTAAAATCGTTTCTGAAAAAGACATTGGTTTTGCATAGATTTTAGTATAATATTGGATAACAGCCGCAGCGTTGAACGGAACCAAAAACGGTTCCCCTTGCGCCTGTTCTGCGGCAAGATATTCAAGTCCTGTTTTCAAATCAGCAGTGTCATTCACAAACGGGCGGTAGAATGATGCAAGACTTTGATAAGCATAACCTGTTGCTATAAAAGCAATTATAAATATTGTTTTAACAGTTTTGTTCACTTTTGTAAAAATGAAATCATAACCAATAAACACAATCAGTATCAAAATGGGCAAGAAAAACACCGTTAAACGCAAAATCAACGAGTAATAATGAGTTGCGGAAGCGGTCAAAACAGCGATGATTGGAAGGACTAATTTAATAAACCAATCTCGTTGATTGCGCCAAAGTTGATATACGCCTGCTGATAAACCAATGACGGTCAATAGATTGGCAACAAAGGTACAGCCTAATATATTGGATAAAATGGCAACGATTTGCTCGGTCAGTAGCTTTAATTGAACGATATTGGTGGGCAAAATGGCTAAAAAAAATGGTTGATGAAAACTTTGCAAATAATCCGAGTTTGCATTGTGTTTCAATAACAAAAAGAAATAGATTAGAAATGAAATCAACCAACTTGAAATCATCCCTAAAAGATTCCAAGTATTTTTGTTTAAAATATTTTGTTTAAAAAAAATGAAGCTATTGAACCCATTTTGAGATTGGTTTTGAAAATCAAGGTGTTGCGTCAAAAAATACAAGCCAATGCCTGCCAAAATAAACACAGAAGGCATTGATAACCAAATAGATACGCAACCAATCAAGGTCCAAAATAAAATTTGTTTTTTATCAAAAGGAAACGTTTTAAAATAAGTCGAAAGGTATAAAAGTCCAATACTTACAAAACCATCGGTTGCATATTGTTTCGCCTGTGTGCTGTAATCAATGAAGATGCTGCTCAAAGCAACAAAAAAGACAGCTCCTAAAACCGCTTTGGGCGACAAAATTTGATGAGAAAGCCGATAAAAATGCCATAACATCATACTTCCGCACAACAAGGGAACGATTTTCACTCCTAATTCATGATTGCCGAACCATTGAATCACTGTTTTCATCGCTACTGAAAAAAGAGGGGGCGCGTATTGTTGATAATCCAAATCTTTAAAAAGTCCTGAATAATCGCGTTCTGCATAATTGCGCAATAAGTTTGCTTCATCTAAAAAAATGGAACGTTGTTGTAACCAAACAGCGATTCTTAACAAAAAACCAATGGAAAGAAGTCCATAAATGGCGCGTTGAATGAATGCATTAGTTTGAAAGTCAGTTAGTTTCATATATAGTTTTAATTATTATTGAATAATATTTCGCTGCTAACGGGACACAAATTTAACGAATTTTCACGAATGCAGATACCACCTTCGTGAAAATTCGTTAAATTCGGCTCCCCTTTGGCAAATCAACAACAATCAAACGTTAAAAACGTTTTGTAAATTGAATTTCAATAAATCCTCACAGAATGAATAAAATTTACTATGTTTTAGGGCTTACGGCTCTTTTGGCTGCGTCGTGTGGCAAATCCCAAACAGACGATGAAAAAATCAAAGCCTATATCGCCTCAAAAGGCTGGCAAATGCAAGTTACGCCTGAGGGGGTGTATTATAGGATTGACTCCGCAGGTGTCGGCGGAAATCCCACATTGAGCAACAATGTAACGGTTCGTTACAAAGGTTCTTTATTGGATGACACGGTGTTTGAGACCAGCAAAGTCGCAGGGGTTACGTTTCCGTTAAGTGGCGTAATTATAGGATGGCAGTTAGGCATTCCAAAGTTCAAAAAAGGCGGTGGGGGCAAATTAATCATTCCTTCCTCATTAGCCTATGGCTCCTCTGGACAAGGCAGCATTCCTGGAAATGCACCACTGGTTTTCGATGTGACTCTATTGGATTTCAATTAGTTAACTCAAGAATTAGGATTTTTAGGATGATTGGGATTCTATTAGGATTGATTTTTAGGATGAAATCCTAAAAATCAACCCTAATAGAATCCTAATCATCCTAAAAATCCTAATTCAGACCCTATCGTGCAACTTAGGTTCATTATACTATTTGCCAAATAAAAATTGGCGTAACGCGAATAATGCCAAACCTAAACCCAATAAAAATAAAATCGTAGGCATCCCCACTAAATCCCAGCCTTTATCCAATTTGACTTCTGCTTTATTTTTAGGGTTATAGACGAGACCCATTTGATGCCCTACTGCCCACTTAGGCGGACTTGACATTTGGTCATATGCGTACTGAATCGTTTGATTTGCGGA
>JBDLWG010000458.1:0-18145 GCA_039804385.1 Bacteroidota bacterium | reverse complement strand
AATCGTCATCCCAGAGTTTGGGCGTTGCGAACGGCGCGTCAATTCCGTCATTAAAAATTGATACAAACTATTATGGACTTCTTGATTGGGTATGTCTAACCAATATTCATCCGTCAAGGGGTCTCTTGCTTGAACCGTTAAATAACCTGTTTGGAATAAAAGTTGGTTAATTTCAATATTTTCCAAATCATATTTTTCAAAAAAATCGGAATTGACTTTTAGTTTTTCTATTTTAAATTGCCCCTGTTTTTTCATCTGCTCCAGCAAAAAAGCAGGTGTACCTGTCGCAAACCAATAATTGCCAAAAGCCCGTTTGTGCAAAAAGGTGATAGTTCCAAAGGGATTATAAACAGATGTTTCGCCATCCCAACTATAACCATTATACCAGCGTTTTATTTGAAATAATAATTTATCACGAGATATATCTCGTTTATCTTCAATGACTTGCAAATAAGACCCAAAATAATGTTCTAATTCAGATTGAGTATAGCCCGCAATCGCTGCATAATTTTCATCCAACGTAATATCCCTCAAATGATTCAAATCCGAAAAAATCGATACTTTGGTAAACTTGGAAACGCCTGTGATGAACACAAATTTTAAAATTTTACCCGCATCTGGGAGGACGGAATAAAAGTTTTTAAAAATTTTTCGATTCGCAATTGCTTTTTTAAGTTGATTGTCTTCAAGATAATGAACGATCGGTTTATCATATTCATCAATTAACAAAACAACTTGACCTGCTTGCTGATAGACCGCCTGAAGCAATTCATAGAATCGGCTTTTGACCGTTTTTTTGGTCAAAACAATGCCTTTGGATTGTGCAATGCTGTCCAATGCTTCCAAAATGGCAGCAGACAAGTTCAATTCTTCAAAATCCCATTGCGCAAACGAAATGTGCACCACAGGATTTTTTTGAGCCCAATCCCAATGCGGTTCAATCCACAAGTCTTGAAACAAAATTTGATTGCCTTCAAACAACTCTTTGAGCGTTGAAACCAATAAAGATTTTCCAAAACGGCGCGGGCGCGATAGAAAATAATATTTCCCTGTGGTCACGAGTTGATGAACGAGCTGCGTTTTATCCACATAAACACTATTCGTTTCCGAAAATTCCGATAAAAATTGAAGACCAATCGGTAAATTTTTCATGGTACGTTTTTTTTTAATAAAGACAAAGATAACTGAATTTCAATTAAAAAACTGATTTTAAGTTTTTTAATTATTTCAAATAAGTAGTTTAAAAGGTCGGCGAGGTTGCAACCTCGCCGACCTTGATTCGATGCGAATGCACTGATTATCAATTATTTACGTTTTAATCACTTATTTGGATTCAACTACTTAATAGTGCCGATACACGTTCCAAAACCGACTCGAATCCCATTTTTCTCCGCAAATCCGCGCAAAATTACTGTATCGCCATCGTTTAAAAAAGTACGTTGGCTGCCATCAGGCAAGGTTATCGGCTTGGTTCCATTCCAAGCCAATTCCAACATCGAACCATAACCCGCCGCAGTCGGCGCACTCATGGTTCCAGATGCCATCAAATCGCCTATCCGAATCGGACAACCATTGGACGTGTGATGTGCCAATTGTTGACATATATTCCAATAAGTATGTTTTGTATTAGAAACTGCAACTTTATGATTTTCAAAGGTTTGTGAAGACAATTCGACACTTAATTCAATATCATAACTTCGCCAGCCAGTCGTTTCCAAATAAGGCAATACCGCAGGTTCTTGTTTCACAGACGGCACTCGAAACGGGGTTAATGCTTCCATCGGCACGACCCAAGCGGAAATTGTCGTAGCAAAACTTTTGCCCAAAAAGGGACCCAAAGGTTGCGATTCCCACTGTTGAAGGTCCCGAGCAGACCAATCATTCAGCAGAACCATCCCAAAAATCGAATCTTCTGCCTGTTCTGCGGCAATAGTTTCACCGATTTGGGTATTGCTGCCTACCACAAATGCTGTTTCTAATTCAAAATCCATTTTTTGCGATAAGCCAAAAGTAGGAATCGGTTCGCTCATTTTTAAAACCCTTTGTCCTGATGGACGCGGAATCGGTGTGCCTGAAACCACGATTGAACTGGAACGTCCATGATACGCAATCGGTATGTGTAACCAATTGGTTAGTAATGCTTTATTGGGGTCTCGAAACATCGAACCGACATTGGTTGCGTGTTCTTTGCTGCTGTAAAAATCGGTGTAATCGCCGATTTTCAAAGGCAATAATAATTGTACATCCCGCATTTGATGCAAGAATAAATACCGCCATTTGGAAGCATTCGTAGCGCGTTTGCCCTCCGAAAAAAGGTCAATGAGCCGATGTCGAATCGCTTGCGTGACGGTTTTGCCTAAGGCGATGTAATCATTGATGCAATCTTTGCGGAAAAAACGCTTCGGTAATTTGAAATCGCGAAAAAAACCGAGTTCATGAAGCGCGTCCAAATCCACTACATATTCGCCGAACGCGGAGCAAATCGTCGGTTGTGTGCGGGCATCTTTCTTGAAAACGCCCAGTGGAAAGTTGTAAATTGTAAAATCGGTATCAGGAGGAATGGTTAACCAAGACATATCGGGGAGCTTTTTTGATTTTTTTAATGAATTAGAATTAGGAATGAAGGAATATTAAGAATTAAGGATGCAAGTAATTGTTTTTTTTGCAAAAAATCAAGCCAAAGCATCCTTAATTCTTAATATTCCTTTATTCCTGATTCAACATTGAGTAGTTGAATTTAAAGAATCGACCACAACGTTTGGAGGGTTTCAAACCCTCCAAACGTTATACTACCTTGAAAATCAATTTTTTAGCAAATGTTTTTTTGAGTCGATTCTTAAAATCCAACACTTTACGCACTCATTTCCAACCATTTTAATTCTTTTTCTTCCAACAATGCTTTTACCTCCCCCAATTCCTTAGAAAATTTACGAATATCTTCGGGTTTGATTTTGGGGTCATTGAACTTTTCGGTCAATTCTTTTTCGCGTTTTTCCAACTTCGCAATCTCTTTTTCTAAATTTTGCAAAACGCGTTTATCCACATTTTTGGACGGTTGCGCTGCCACAGGCGTTGTTTTTTCCTGTTTGTACGCGGCGCGCTCCTCCAATTTCCGTTGTTCGCGGTACTCGCTGTAATTTCCGTTGTAATCTTTGATTTTGCCATCGCCCTCAAAAATGAACAAATGATCGACCAATTTATCCATAAAATAACGGTCATGCGTCACAATCACAAGACAACCTTGATAATCTTCCAAAAAATCCTCCAAAACATTCAACGTCACAATATCCAAATCATTGGTAGGCTCATCGAGAATCAAAAAATTGGGATTTTTCATCAAAATCGTCATCAAATACAATCGCCTGCGCTCGCCCCCACTCAATTGCGAAACAAAAACTTGTTGTTGGTCGCGGGTAAATAAAAAGCGTTCTAACAACGCACTTGCGGTTAATTTCAACCCTTTTTCCAATGGAATGAACTCCGCAATGTCCGTAATCACCTCAATGACGCGTTTATCAACCTTCAAATCAATGCCGCCCTGCCCGTAATGTCCAAAAACAATGGTCTCGCCAATCACCACTTTGCCTGTATCGCTCTCCAACGCACCTGTAAGAATGTTCAAAATCGTTGACTTGCCCGCCCCATTTTTGCCAACAATGCCGAGTCGTTCTTTGCGTTTAAATTTATACGAAAAATTTTCAATTAAATTTAAATGGCCATATTTCTTAGAAATGTTGTGTAATTCGACAATTTTGCTGCCCATCCAAGCATTTTTAATGTCCATTTTCACAATATCACTGTCTAAACGCTTGTGCGCTTTTTCTTTTATATCATAAAAATCATCGATACGACTTTTAGCTTTGGTCGTCCGCGCTTGCGGTTGACGGCGCATCCAATCCAATTCTTTTCGATATAATTTCTTGGTTCTATCCAAACTCGACGCTTCATTTTCGAGCCGCGCCGCTTTTTGTTCTAAAAAAGCAGCATAATTGCCCTTGTACCGATGAAATTTGCCGCCGTCCAACTCAATAATCGTATTGCAAACCGCATCCAAAAAATACCTATCATGCGAAACCATGAAAATCGTCCGATTCGATTGGGTCAAATACGTTTCCAACCATTCAATCATTTCCAAATCCAAGTGATTCGTCGGCTCATCGAGAATTAAAAAATCGGGTTCATCCAACAATAATTTGGCTAATGCCAACCTTTTTTGTTGTCCACCCGAGAGTACGCCCACCCGTTCCTGCATCCTATCGACCTTCAATTTCGATAAAATCTCGCGCATTTTGGCTTCCAATTCCCATGCTTTGAAATCATCCATCTGCTGCATCGCCATTTCAATGCGTTTATCATCGCCAATCAACAAGGCTGCTTCATAGGCTTGAATCGCTTGTAACACGACATTTTGAGAATCAAAAACAGCCGCTTCGACCGTCATGCGCGGGTCAAATTTGGGTTCTTGCACCAGTACGCCTGTGCGTATCTCCTTGCTAATCAATATTTTAGATTGCTCGCCTTCAACGCCTTCTTCCCCTGAAAGGACGCGTAACAAAGTGGTTTTACCCGTACCATTTTTGGCAACAAGCGCGATTTTTTGTCCTTTATCAATGTGCAAGGTAACATCTTTGAATAAAATTTTATTCCCATACGTCTTAGTCACATTTTCTAAGGTCAGATAATTCATAACGGATCAATTTAGGCTTGAAAAACGGCAAAAATACAACTTTTTTTTGCCAATCCGTCATTCAAGTTGATTTGTTATACGTCCAGCGCATGAGTCTTGAGGAACGTCGCGCTTATCAGCGATATATTGAAAATCGGCGCATCGAAAATTCGGTCATCGAAACCGCTGTAGATAAAAGTATTCGGCTCCGAAATATTGAAATCGCAAAAGAATCTTTAAATGAAGGTTTGCCAATTGCTGCTGTTTCAAAGATTTCAAAATTAGCTGTTGAGGAAGTTACGTTGCTCGCCAAAGGTAAAGAGTTAGATGCAGATGATTAAAATAATGGATTGTCAATGCTTTTCAATAAAAAGGGGTGTATAACCAATTGGGTAGTCGGGAAATTGGTTATACACCCCGAATCGGTCGAAATAAGATGCTTATGATTTCAATGATTGGAAAGATGTTTCGCTTGAAGTCCAAAAAAATCCTTGCAATCAGAAGCATCCTATTTCGAAAATTTTAGAATCGGTCGAAATAAGATGCTTCTGATTTCAATGATTGGAAGGCTGTTTCGCTTGAAGTCAAAAAAAATCCTTGCAATCAGAAGCATCCTATTTCGAAAATTTTAGAATCGGTCGAAATAAGATGCTTATGATTTCAATGATTGGAAAGATGTTTCGCTTGAAGTCCAAAAAAATCCTTGCAATCCTTACAATCATAAGCATCCTATTTCAAAAATTTTAGATGGATTTTATTAAATGCGAATTATCACAAAAAGGTGCTTTTTCACATAATTTGCATTGACATAATTTATAACTTCTTTCTTTTTGAATGGTAAATCGGACGGGCTGAATCTTGGTTCCATGATGGGAGCCATCACAAAAAGGTTGATTTTTGCTGTATCCGCAAGCACAATACAGGTACGCGCCTGGCTTTAAAACCATAGTTGCGGGTTCTAAAACGGTCGTTTTTTCAAATTGATACGCTTTTGATAATTCGGAACCTTTTTTATCGGAAGTCACGAGTGGGTAAAAAACATGGGCGGGCCAATCATCTTGTGGGTCATTCGGGATGCCATAAGTGGTCGGAAAGGCATGTGAAAAGGTTGCTGAACCAAAAAGTTGGTCCCAAATCGAAAACATATTACCATAATTGCCATTGGGATTGCCAATGTTGTCGATTTTGGATTCCGCATGATGCCCGTGATGAAACGCAGGCGTGATGAAAATGCGTTCCAAAACCTTCAAAATCGGCATCAAAGCAGGGCGTTTATGAAAAAAAGAGTCCCAAGTTGCCAAACTATGCGACGAAATAATGATTATTTGTTTTAAAATCAATCCAATAGATAGGGGTAATCCGCCGCCCAAAAAAGTGAAAATGCCCATCCACCAAATGTTAGGCATCAACAAATAATAATAAACAGCTTGTCGATACGAGACTAAAAGTCCCATTTCGGTTGCCGTGTGGTGCGGGCGGTGCCATTTCCAAAGCCATTTGTACTCATGTGCAGACCGATGATACCAATATTGCAAAAAATCATCGACCAATAAAAAAAGCAACAATCCGCCCCAGAAAGGCATGGTTTTCAACACATTAGCTTGATTGGGCAATAAAAATTGTATGGTTTTATAACCCAAAAAGGTAATCAATGGTTTGGTAAAAAGGAACAACGCAAACGCATTAATGGTTTCAATCCACACATCGCCTTTCGACCGTTTCGACTGAGACAAATACCCGAAAAGGGCTTCCACCAAGCCAAAAAAAAGCAATATCCCAAAGACAAAAGCGACATCATGGGCAGCTACAAACGTGATTATTTTTTCCATACTTTTAAAAAAAATGATATAACTAATGGTTTGAATTAGGATTTATAGGATTTTTTCAGGATTCAAAGGATTGATTTTCAATCCTTTGAATCCTAAGAAAAAAAACATAAATCCTAATTCAAAATATCTTGATTCAATAAACCAACTTGATCCAATCGAATATGGATGACACGCTCCGTTTGCGCTCGCTCGGCTATATCATCGCCATTTTCCAATCGCAAAACGCCTCTCGGACAAACTGCCGCACAAACCCCACAACCTACACAGGATGAACGAACTATATCTTGCCCTTTTTGTGCATATGAGCGCACATCAATTCCCATTTCGCAATAGGTGGAACAATTGCCGCAGGAAATACATTGTCCGCCATTGACGGTGATGCGGAATCGGGATTTGTATTTTTGAACCATCCCCAAATATGCCGCCAAAGGACATCCGAATCGACACCAAACGCGGTTGCCCATCAACGGGTAAAAGCCTGTTCCCACTACGCCCGCAAAAGCCGAACCTATCAAAAAGCCGTACCATGACCGCACATCGTAACTGCTTAAAAACAAAATATTAGACGCTCCTGTAAAATACGTATATAAAACCAATGCCGTCATTATCACCGCAAAAACCAATACACCATGAATTAAATAACGTTCTAACTTCCACGCTTTCAACGTTTTATCACTCAATTGTCGATACGGGTCTCCCAATGTTTCTGCCAAACCGCCGCAGCCACAAACCCAAGAACAATACCAGCGTTTTCCAAAAAAGTAGGTCAACACAGGTACGCCAATCAGGAAAAGTGCCATGCCCCAGACCAACATAAACAGCCCAAATGTACCGTTTTTCAATAATTTTTCCAAATGCCATTCAAAAAAAAAGTCATATTTGAGGGGCCACATATTTTTAAAATCGAAATATGGTTGGTGTAAACGAACCAATATTTCGGGTATCAAGAAGGCAAAAGTCGTTTGAAAAAACAGGACGGATAAAGTTCGGATTTGTTGATAACGGTTGTGTCGGTATTTCAACAACATGCGCACGCCCATCACCAAAACACAAATCGTATATAAAACGCCGTATAAAAACCATTGACTTGCCCCATTCCCACTCAATCGCCGACTCAATGGCTCGACTAATTGCACCCAACCCGTCAAATATTCGGGAAACCAATAGAGGAAAATGTAAAATACGATTAAAAAAATGCCTGTTAAAATGCCTAACCACCCCCGAAAGTGCATCGAACTGTGGAAAATCCCATGATGTTGAATGCCCGCTAAGGAGTTGCCTTTTGGCAAAATATAGAGCAATGACCCCAAAATGCCCAATCCAAAACTCAAAAACAGCATCAAAGGCGTGTGCGCCGTCAAAAAACCTTTGGAACTGGCTTTGACGAGTTCAAAACGATATGGATTTAAATCGCCTATCCGAAAATCCCATTCTGAAACGCCTTCAGGCAAGGCTGTGGCTTTCCAATTTACGATTTTAGCAGCTTGGTCTTGTTGGGTTTTGGCGGCGGATAAGACTGTATTCAAATCATTTATAAAAATGAAATTATTTGAATATGTTTTGCCCAACATGGATTGCGCCTCTTTTGTAATCGCCGCCGCATGATACGGTTTTTGAAGTACTTGTTGCAGGACGGCGGGAGAAAGTTCATATTCGCTTAGAGCAGGAGCGGTTAAAAAAGCGGTAAAGGCAATTGCAAATACAGCAATGCCTATTTTTTGAATCTTTTGCATGGTTCAATTTTTGACAAAAGTAGTCAAAAACCTTTAGGAGTCGGGAAATTTATTTCCCGCAAATCGCGGGAAATAAATTTTCCGACTCCTAACACGCAATACTTCTAATGAGAAAAATAGAGGGGTGACGCAAATTCCATTTTAATAATTTTCTGAGTTATGGTATCGATTTTAAATACCATTTTATTGCAATGTATAATCCATTGAATACAATCTTTTTGAAGATAATAATCTAAATAACCATTTCCTTCTTTACTGGGTTTGCCAAAAAAATTTTTAATAAAAGGAATCGATTTGCCAATCATTAAATCGTAATAATCCGATTTTACGCCTTTGTATTCGTATAAATGCATTTCAAAATGGTTGATAAATTTTTTATTTTCCATTTTGAATCTATAAATTGGAATCCCACGAATGGATTCACTAACAAACATATTGGCTTGTACATCTTGGAAAAAAGCGGTTTCTTGGGAGGACAACTGGAGCTTTGAAGCACAACTATAGAAGAGGAAGAAGATGATTATTAGATTTTTGGACATCCTAAGTTGTTGAAGTTAAAGAATCGACAAGAAAAAATAAGGGCTAAAAGATTGATTTTCAAGATAGTATAACGTTTGGAGGGTTTCAAACCCTCCAAACGTTGTTGTCAATTATTTAGATTTAAATACTTCGTATTTTAAAAAAAAATTAAGTAAAAAATACTTTGCGAAGTTGAGCGTGCCTTTTATCGAAAAAAGATTTGCTCACTTCTGATTCAAATGGTATTGTTTCATTGATTTTATCAAAAAATCAAGGTCTTTTTGGGTATGTTCACACATGAGCGTAATTTGCAAATAATTGGCTTGGCGCAATGCATCACTTTGAAAACTTACTTCGATGCCGCGTGTCTGCAAAAATTCGCCTAATTGGGCTGCACTATTCG
Source organism: Bacteroidota bacterium (assembly GCA_039804385.1). Lineage (GTDB taxonomy): Bacteria > Bacteroidota > Bacteroidia > Chitinophagales > Saprospiraceae > JAAFJT01. Next base: position 8,995 of record JBDLWG010000458.1, on the reverse strand, counting down.
GACTATCCAATTGATTGGACAAGAAAAGGGTGAAAACATGGGTGGATTCTGCATGTACCAATCGAATCCAGTCCAATTTTTGTAATTTTTCAGACAAATACACACTCCATGCCTGCGTCCGCGCCCAATGTTCGGGCGACATCACGATATCCAATTGCACCGCTAACGCCTCCAAAAGGTGTGGTGACAACGTGTAAGGCACACCCGCTTTATCGAAATAGACCCCTAAATCCAAATACGAAGGCAAATCAGGGGCAGCCGTCCATTTTTGATTGGAAAACAACAACGCCAAACCCGCTATCGAAGCCAAGCCTTTCCCACTCGAAGCGGTTGCCAACGATACATCCGACAAATCCAATTCGACGCAGCCAATGGAACTCATCAAATCCACATTTGCCCTAACATTATATTTTTTTGCTAAGGCGCAAAGTGCTTTCAAAGGGTTTAAAAACCCAACACTCGTCTCGCAATGCGCAAAAAGCAACCATTTTATATCAGGATGCGCCTGTAACATTGCTTCTACGGCTGCTAAATCAAACGGAACGCAGTAATCGACCGAATAATTGTAATACGGTACGCCTTGCCGTTTGCATTGAGACATCAACCGTTTGCCGAAATCACCATTGCTCAAAATCAAGCCTTTTTCGCGGCTCACTTTGAGTTGCCCGACCATGACATCATTCGCAAGTGTCCCCGAACCTGTCAGAATGTGTACAAAAGGAGCTTTAGTCCCTGCGCAAAGGGCGTTTTGCGCTTGCGTTAGTAGGCGTTGAAACGCTTCGGAACGATGAGAAATCCCTTCTTTTTTGAAAACCTGTTTAATACGGGGGGCAATGCCCACCGGTCCAGTCGAAAAATTGAGCGAAGCCTTTGCAATCATGTAACAATTTAAGGTTGAGTTTTCGGAATGAGGTGCTTTTGCGTGTCCATAAAGTGCCGTACTATCAACACCATTGGCACGAAAGCCGCGTCTTCAGACCCAACAATGGGGTGAAAAGGCACAAATCCTACTTTTTTATACAATTTTTGTTGTCGTGTCGTCCCCGAAATAATCGCAATGTCAAAACCTTTGCCATGACTCCACTCGACCATGCCCTGTATCAATTGATACAAAATCTTGCCACCGCGCACCGTTTTCTGCACCGCTAAAAGCCGCACTTCTACCACTTTTTGAAAAGGAGGCAGAAAAGAATCCAATTGCTCAATTTTGGCATCTAAGGAAAAAGGGCGTTGTGCATTGAGCGCGACCATGCCAATGACTTCGCCGTTCATCACGGCTATCAGATATTGATTTTTCTCATGGAATTTATCTTTCAACCGTTTGTCAGGATTGTGCGCATGTTGCGGGATTTCTTCCACAAACGTCTCATAATTGAGGCGTTCAATCTGTTCAAATTCGTGGAGCGTTTCCGCCATTTTGATAACAAATGCCATTTATATTGATTTTTTTTGGTTGGCTTACACCGATACTAACGCAAAAATAAGATGCTATTTAAATAAAAAAAAATAAAAATGGGTTTTTCGTAAAAAACCTTTCTTTATTGCCCATTTATTTGGACGAAGGTAAGGAATTATTGGGACGTAATGGGCGAATTTTCGCTCTTTTTTTTGATATTTTGAAAGAGCGTTGCAAATTGGATTTTCGTAGAAAAGGTCAAAAAAGCGGCACAAATGGCGAAATGTTTTCCCAAACCCCAAGCCAAATCAAAAAAAAGCCGTGAACATTCGCATCCGCGTTCCCTTTTCCACCAATCCGTTGTGATTCAAAACGATTTTCAACCACAAAGTGCGGCAAGTTGCAACTTGCCGCACTTTGTATTTTTAAAAATAAGCATTCACAGATTATTTTTTCACCCATTTTTGAGTCATCGCCACTTTGCCATCGATGCGCAAGGCAATCAGATACACACCTGTATTCAACGATTCTAAACCTTCAAATGATTGAACATAATTACCTGTATCTTGTTGTCCACCATCCAATTGATGAATGACTCTGCCTTGTAAATCGACCAAATCCAATCGAATAGACATAGCCATTTGTTCTAATTTGTACATGACTTGCACGATAGCTTTACCAGGATTTGGATAGATACCAAAATCTCTAATTTGAACGCCGCCATCGTCTATACAGTTCGCACCGCGAGAACGGAATACCAGTTCTGCACTCCAATCGCTAAACCCATTTGGACAACTGTTTTGCACTTGGCACGTATAAGTTTGACAGGCTTGTAACGATTGTCCAAAGCCGTAACGCGATAAACGACCCACTGAGTCGTATGCCCAACCCGCCGTACCTGCCAATCTCCATCGAATCCAGGTCGTATAACCTGTCGATTGCCATGTCAAACTATCCAAAACGCGGTCGTATGCCAGATTTATAGGCGTTGTACAACGGATTGATACACAACCAGTTGTTGTAAAACGAGTCGTTGCCCATTCGCTAAATACATTGTTCGCACAAGCGCGGCGTACTCGCAAAACGTAGGTTTTACAACGCGTCAAACCTATCAAACGAACTAAGGTATCCGAAGTCGTTCGGGTTGTGACGGCATTCGGCGCGTCTGCTGCATAATATTCAACTACATAAGCAGTATTTGCCATATGATTCCATCGAATGGCTGCATTTACAGAATCGACCCAATACGGAGTCACATTCAACGGCATCGCACAAGCAGTGGACGGCGTGATGCAACCGCGTGTTTCAAAACGAGTCGGCTCCGTGTACACACTTGCAATATTATTGTTGCAAACGGCTTGTATTTTCACTTGATACGCTTTACAGCGCAACAAACGAGTCAAGGTTCCTAAATTGCTGCTTGTTGTAATCGTTGTCCAAAGGCTATCGGTGGTTGATTTGTATTGAATTCGGAAAGAAGTTGCGCCATTCGCATTCCATGTAACGACCGCTAACGTGTCCATCGTGGATACAATTACATTCGTTGGTGTGGCGCAAGTTGTTGATACACAACCTGTTGTAGCAAAACGAGCAATCGCACTATAGGCAACATTGGTCGCAGAACAGTTTGCCCGAACCCTAAATTGGTAAATCGTACAAGCCGTCAAACTGCCTAATTCCAACCGATTCGTAGTTACACGCACCGTCCGCCAAACAGCGTCGCGGGGAGCCATCCATTGCACATCATAGGAAGCTGCGCTTGTAGAATCCCACCGCAAAACTGCTACGGTATTCGTCGTCGTGAAACTCAATCGACGCGGTGCAATACAGTAGGAAACTGGAGTGCAACCTGCTGTGGCAATCGAACTCGAAACACTGTACTCACTATACACATTGCCCGTACAAACGCTTCTAACTTGGAATTGATAAGCGGTGCAGGCAGCCAAATTGCCAATTTGTACAGTGGACAAGGGGGAATTAATGTTGGTCCAACTGCTGTCCGCTACTTTTTTGTAACGCAATTGATACGTTGGCGCACGGGTGCTTGCCCAAGTGACGCTTACAACGGTTCCGCTAACGCTCAACGCGTTGATGCGCGGCACACCACAAGTCGCTGTAACAGCACAACCAGTTGTTTTAAAACGAGTTACGCCACTAAATTCGCTGGATGTGTTGGCACAAATGGCTTTTACTTTAAATTCGTAATACCGGCATGGCAATAATCCCGTCAAGGTCGCATTCGGAGTGGTCACGGTTACGGTCGTAAAAGTAGCCGCGTCCACAGCCCGATATTGCACTTGGTATTGAGGAGCAGTGCCTGCCCAATACAATAATGCCACACTATCGCGGGGGTGCGCCGCCAAATTTAGAGGCGTTGCGCAAGCCGAGTTAGCACAACCTTGCGTTTGAAAAGTCGCTAACGGACTAAAAGTACTGACTACTCCTGTACAAACGCTCCGAACTTGATAAACATAGTTCGCACACGCCCGTAAACCAGTCAATCGATAAGTCACCATCGAATCCAATGCATTCGCCTGAACCGTCACTTCCGACCAAAGGGAATCGGTTGCCACTCGATACCGAATGTGGAATAAACTATTGTGCGTCACATTGACCCATGATACCGAACAGCCATCTACGCCAGCAACGGCATGAGTTATGGCAGGTGCAATACATTGGACTTGTGCATTTAAAATTGGACTCGAAATGCTTGATATAAAAGCAATTAAAAATAGCCATTTTTTCATGTAGAAAAATAGGATTATGAAAAAATAATTTGAATGGATTAGGCAGTGAAGGTAATACAGACCATTTGAATTAGACTTGCAAATATACGACTTAGTTTAATGTTTTTAAAAACATTATGCAAACACCGCCGCACCCAACATTGAGGTATGGTAACTTTATCTTAAAATGCGGATTAGATTGATTGTTTTAGAGCTAAAAATATTGGTAAAATAAACTTGCGTCAAGTTTGAAACTTGACGCAAGTTATGCTCGAATTGATTTACAAATCATTTAGGAAATGTATATATAAGTAGTTAATTTTAAATAATCGACAACAACGTTTGGAGGGTTTGAAACCCTCCAAACGTTCTATACTTTGCGTTGGGATGGATGTACGGATTTCACGGATTCACACCGATTGGTACGGATTCTTTAAAAAATCCGTACCAATCGGTGTGAATCCGTGAAATCCGTACATCCATCCTATCGCAAAACCAACCAACGCAAAGTATACTTAAAGCGTTTTTTAGATTTTTTTTCAAGCGACTTGAACCAATTTTAACCAAAATTGATTCATCCCATCCCCTTGAATAATCACAATTTTCTCCATATTCAACAATTCCAACATGGCTAAAAACGTCACAATCGCATGCATCCGATTGTCCAATGCGCCATAAATCGCTCCAAAATCAAGGGCTTCATCTGATTTCAACGTTTCCAACAAATACGCTTGTTGCTCTTGAATCGTGTATTCGTACTTGATGACTTGATGAATTTTTCGACTTTTTTTGTCCTCATAACGAGTGATTAAATTTTCATATATTTTCAATAATTTAAACAAAGTGAAGGATTCTAACTCACTGTCAACCAATGCTTTAACAGCAATTTGCTGCAATTCTGACGTAACGCCGCCTCTACCCTCTCGCGCCAAACGCGCTGCCTCTAACACTTGTAATTCGGCGATAACGCTTTTATAACGTTTGTATTCCAACAGTCTATCCACCAATTCACCACGCGGGTCAATTGGGACACCTTGTTCATCCAATTGCTTTCGGGGCAATAACATTTTCGCTTTGATGCGCATCAACGTTGCCGCAACGACGATGAATTCACTCGCTAAATCCAAATTCAACGATTCATGCGAGTGCATATATTGCAAAAAATCATCGGTGACTTTGGCAATCGGAATATCATATATGTCTAATTCATCGCGCTCAATGAAAAATAATAAAAGATCAAATGGACCTTCAAATTTCGGTAAGTGGATGGTGTAGGTCTCTGCCATAAGGTTTACTTATTCAATGTTTTTTGTATATTGGTTCACAAAACTCGAATTGCTATTTGTTTAAAATGGTGTGAAACATAGGGCAAATCTTTGATTTTACCCCGCAAATATGCTTTACGCACGATGGTTTTGTGATAGGATGGATGTACGGATTGAACGGATTCGCACCGATTGGTACGGATTTTTAAAAAACAACCCATCCGTACCAATCAGTGCGAATCCGTTCAATCCGTACATCCATCCTATCGCAAAGTATATAAGCAAATGCCAAAATTTTTTATGCCAAAAGAGCTTATCATCCTTTTGCCAAATCAATCAAAAAATCCCATGCACTAAACCATGTTGCTCTATCTACGCCCATCAGCAATAAAATAAAATCTTTTTCAATATCAAATTCAAATTGAAAATCCAATAAAGCACTGTTGATGATCCATTGTACTTCTTTTTTATTCATCAGTTTATAAAACAATTGATTTTGAATACAATCTTCAAGATATTTTTGATAATACAACACTAATTTAGCATCTGATTGTTCGATGACTTGATGACCTTTGCCAAATAAATCATTCGTTTGATTGCGCACGGTTATATATCGTTGAACCGTCCCTTCAATCCAAATTGGATTTTTTAAATACTTCGTTTCTACTTCATTTTTATACGCATTATAAGCCAATTCTAATTTATTTTCAAGAATATACGCATCTATTTTTTGTTCATATTTATTATCAATCCACTTTGCCAAAAGCCGACTTAATTTCTTAAAATCGGTTAGTAAGGAGGTTTCAAAAGTATAAACATCCATGATATAGGTTGGTAATCCCAATTTTTCCTTCATTTTTTGAGCGATTTTAGCCGTATGTTCATCACTTAAAAAATCTCTATCCATGATTAAAACCGATTTATCCCACAATGATTTTTCATTTTTTATTTGAGGAAACAAGGTTTTATACATATTTATCTCTTTGAATACATTTGCAATCCCATTCAAAACCCAAAACACATATTTTTTGCTATTCTTAGGAATGATCGCTTTTTGCAACAAAAGGTATATCACCTGTGCGTCATCTTCGCCTTCGACAAATAAAATCCTATCCGACTCAATCGCATTGATGAAATCCAACCCTGTGCTACTGCCCAAAGTCCGAATTACCGAATTAGTAGCTGTCGGATAAATGCCTTTAAATCGTTTATCACCTGTTTTTACTAATTTTATAAGTTGTTGATTATCAATAGGATGATAGGTATTTTCTGCTTTTGCTTCGATGTGGAATAAATGATTGGTAGCCGCCGCCCGAATCATTGCTTCGTTATGAGTAGTAATAAAAATTTGACTTTGTTGTGTATGCGCCTCCAAAACGCTCAGTAAGCGCGTCTGAATATTTCGATGAATGTAACTATCAGGCTCGTCTAACAACACTAAATTTAGATTTGAATCCTCCTTTCTATCATACACATTTAATAAAATTTCTATAATTTGAAGCGTCCCACTGCCTAATAACGCAATATCTTTTTCAATCATGTCTCGTGCCGACATTTTGACTTCAAACACCACTTGAGTATCTCGTTGAATATGACTTTGGGTCGTTAACAACATTTGTGCCTCTTTGTCAAACAAAATATAGTTTAAATCGGCTAAAAATCGGCTAAATAGCGGCAATGGATTCGAATCTATTTTATCATTCACTTTATGATACAACAAGTAGAGTCGATTCCGCAAAACACTTGTTGAGTAGCGTTGCAAAATAGCATTTGTGATATTCGGTGGGGTCGTAAAACGCTCTATTTGCGGTAGTGACGCGACATTTGCCGCAAAATAAGCCTGAATCGGCGTAGGAAAAGTATCAAAAAATTGATTGAATGCTTCAAACGGATAGTTTTGAAAATCAATTAACGTAATTTCATAGGTTGTATTGGTGTTTTTGATTTGAAATCCAATTTCTAAATTTTCTATCTTATTATTTTTAGCATGTATCTTTTCTAACTTGACTATCAATCGAATCGGTATTTCTTGCGCTAATTCATAAAAAATGGATTCAAATTTTGGAAAACGAATGCTGTTGATTTGTTCAAAATCGAAGTAACGCATTTGCGGACTACCTAATATATAATCTCCTTTCCGATAAGCCGATGCGTTTTTAGACGACCTATTTGTACGCGCTTGAACCAACAATTTATGGAAACATTCATGCCATAATGCAATCGCTTCAAGCACGGTTGTTTTGCCCGAATTGTTAATGCCTGTGAAAAGGTTTAAACCCGAATTCAAGTGAATCGTTACATTTTTAAAAGATTTAAAATGAATAATTTGTATTGTTTTTATATACATAATTCGTTGATTTTTAATAATTAAAAATGAGTTTAATCAACCCTTTTATCATCACTTTTTGGGTCGTTTTAGGCGGGCGTTAAATCCAAAACATGCAGCCGACTCCGTTGATTTTTGCCCAATTGATACGTTTTATGGCGCACCAAAACGCCGATAAGCCAACCTGTTGCCCAAGTGCCGCCGCAAAAAATAAAAAAACCTTTGGAGGCTGCATCCCCATTAAGGACCCCAATACCTGACCAAAAAAAGCCTGACAACGAAAATACTTTCAATCCATGAGCTATTTTCCGCCAAAAAGGATAGGGATTCAAATTACGAATTGCCGTTATATCAGCTACCGCAACCATGCCCGTTGCAATCGCAATGCGTTTTTTTTCAGTATCAATCGCTTCGATACGGTCTCTATGCCAATTGTTTTTTTCGCCTGCGAGTTGGAAAATAATCTCCGAACCCACTTTAAAAACCATCGCATTGGGGTTGATACCACTATCTAATTTTAAAATTTTCTGCGCTAAAACATTGATATTCAATGTTATCAAAAGCGTCAAAGCAAAAAAAAGTCGAGTCATAATTCATTTTTTTTGGATTTGGGTATGAGATTTCACCACAAAGATAAAGATATAACGTACGGATTTGCACGAAATTTTTTAGGGATTGCCGCTTAAATTTCGGAAAATGGGTTCTACCATAACTTCTAAACCCATTTCGGAAAAAACGTAGCCTTAACAAAAATGCCGCTTCATGAAAAAACGAAATTATATCAAGCGTGTCGGACAGGACAGGGATAACATCCATGTCGAAAATAGGCATTTTTAAAACAAAATATTTTAAATAAAAGGGGCAAAAAGTGGAAAATTTTTCAATTTTCCACTTTTTGCCCCTTTTCAATTTCCGTTTCCGAAATGGATGCCCATTCAAATAGGCTCCTTTATTGTCGATGTGCGGGCGAGAAATCTAATTTCAGCACATTATTACCTGTCGTTCCGCCTTGTCTGCCGCGATAGATAATACTGTGAATCCGCCCTTTTGCAAATTTATTGATGAAACTCGGAGTCGCCGTACTGTACGCAGTGGTGCTACCTGCTTTGCGCACAAAAAACGTGTCCGTGATTTCGGAACGGATTGGCAACCAAGCACTTGCGTTTTTCACCCGCGCATTGCCGAGTATCGCGCCATCCGTTTTCCGAACCAATTCCAGCGTATCCCGACTGTTGACCAAAGCGTGTACGAAGCGAACTCGCGCCGCCGTATCCGTCAAAAC
>JBDLWG010000457.1:0-3137 GCA_039804385.1 Bacteroidota bacterium | reverse complement strand
ATTCACCAACATTTCTACACAAAATTCCATTTCGGTCGCATATTCATTTTCAGCATATTGCGTGAAAAGTTCCATAAAATCGCCTCTTTGTTCTTTGAAGGCTTTTTTCAAATTGTCTGTTTCTGCCAAACGCGCCAATAATTTCAATGCATCAAACAAATTGCTTTTGCCCGAAGCATTTACCCCCGCAATGACGGTAAAAGGAGTGAATTTCATTTCAAACTGATGAAATGATTTAAATCCATTAATTTTGATGTAAGTCAACATATCGTATTAATTTTGCTAAGGATGTCCATTTAAAATGCAAATAAATGCAAATTGCGTCATTTTTTACAAAACGACGCAATTAATTTCTCTTTTTCAATGAATTTAGGAACGAATCGCCTCCACAGGATCCATCCGCGATGCTTGCACCGCAGGAATCATCCCTGCCAAAACACCCGTCACCACTGAAATAATCACCGTTACAATCATATTATTAATGGAAACAAACATGTTAAAATCGGTAGCGAGTGCCACTAATTTAATCACGCCCAAGACGATTAACAAGCCAATAATCCCACCTACCACACATAAGATAATAGATTCAATCAAAAATTCAAGCAAAATAACCCAATTTTTAGCACCTAAAGCCTTTTTTATGCCAATAATATTGGTTCGTTCCTTTACAGAAACAAACATTATATTGGCAACACTAAACATGCCTACTAACAACGCAAACCCACCAATAATGTATCCCACAAGGTTTAAAACGCCAAAAACTTGCTCCATCGGACCCGCAAACATGGTCATCGAATTGAGTGAAAAATCAACTTTTTCGCTTGGGCGCAATCGATGATGATTGCGCAATGTAACAATTACATCGTCTTTCAACTGCGCTTCGGTAACGCCGTCTGCCGCTTTTGCTTGCAAATTGCCCGCCCAAAAACTATTAGGACGCACATTAAACATGGAACGCGCCAATTCAAAGGATACTAAAACGGCATTATCAAGGTTATAAAATTGAATAATGCTTTTCCCTGATTTTTTAATCACCCCCGAAACAATCATCGTCCGCCCAAAAATTTTGACTTCTCGCCCAATCGCATCCACTGTTCCAAACAATTCATTGGCTACATTATCGCCAATCACGATTCGATTCGCGCCAGTATGGTATTCGGTAGGCGAAAAAAAACGACCTTGTTGAAATTCGATATTATTAAAGGCTGCATATTCTTCCGTTACCGCTAAGGCAAATGATTTTTCAACGCTGTTACTGCCAAATTTGATAGGATATTGACCCACAAACAGCGAAAAAGCAATGGCTTTTGCCGTTTTTAACTTTTCCGTCAAGGCTTTGTAATCGGCAAAACCAGGGTTTGGACGACGCTGATATTTCCAATAATCCATATTCGGGTCTTCATTCCAAGGCATTTTAGTAATGTAAATCACATCATTGCCTAATTTTTTAAAACTATTCCGAATGTCATCTTCCAAAGAATTGACCGCAGATTTGACCGTAATGATGCAAAAAATGCCAATGCTTACGCCCACTAAGGACAAAAAACTGCGCATTTTATTGGAAGTCAACTGTTGAACGGCTTGTATAAAACTTTCTCGAATAATTTTCCAGTACATAATCGAATTGATATTTTAAGATTTAAATAGAGCAAAAAAGAATATTCGACGAAAATACTCATTTTCTCACTCAACTTAAAAACTATTTGGATAGAAATAGCGTTTTTATCTGCAAATGTCAAAATTCTAAAAAAAAAGGTTTGTTTTAACAACTTTTTTTTTAATTTTGCACGCAATTTGCCCTTATTCGTTTTAAATTGGCATAATGCAATGATTGTCAATTTTTTACAAATTTAAAAAATCACTTCTAATAATACATGCGTACAAAACTTTCTAATTTTAATTTTGAATTAGACACCAAGTATATCGCGCAAACGCCGAGCTTGAATCGGGATGATTCCCGTCTAATGGTTGTAAATCGTCAAACTGGTAAAATTGAGCATCGAATTTTTCGAGATTTATTGAACTATTTCAACGATGGCGATGTTATGGTACTTAATAATACCAAAGTATTTCCAGCGCGGATGTACGGTCAAAAAGAAAAAACGGGCGCGAAAATTGAAGTATTTTTGCTCCGAGAACTCAATCATGATGCACGGCTTTGGGATGTTTTGGTAGATCCAGCTCGTAAAATTCGAGTCGGTAATAAATTGTATTTTGAAGACGATAAAGGAAACGACCTTTTAATTGCGGAAGTAGTCGATAATACGACTTCTCGCGGACGAACGATTCGTTTTTTGTTTGATGGAACGGAAGAACAATTTCAGAAAAATTTAAATTTTTTGGGTATGACTCCGCTTCCAAAGTACATTAAACGCGAAAATGCAGTGCTTTTCGATGATAAAGACCGTTATCAAACGGTTTTTGCCAAAGAATTGGGTGCTGTGGCGGCTCCGACGGCAGGACTTCATTTCAGTAAAGAATTGATGAAGCGGTTGGAGTTGAAAGGAGTCAATTTTGCGGAGTTGACGCTTCATGTAGGTTTGGGAACGTTTCGGGCGATTGATGTAGAGGACTTGTCCAAACATAAAATGGATGCTGAATATTTCAAAATTACCGAAAAAGCAGCAGCCGTTGTCAATAAAGGCAAGGAAAAAGGAGGCAAAATTTGTGTTGTTGGTACAACCTCAATGCGTTCCGTTGAGTCTTCGGTCTCGTCTTTGGGCATGTTGAAAGCCGCAGAAGGTTGGACAAATAAATTTATCTATCCGCCTTATGAGTTCAGTGTGGCAAATGCGATGGTGACGAATTTTCACTTGCCGAAATCCAGTTTGATTATCATGGTATCTGCGTTTGCGGGGCATGAATTGACGATGGAGGCTTACGAGCAAGCGAAAAAAGAAAATTATCGTTTTTACAGTTATGGTGATGCCATGCTCATTATTTAAGCAAAAGTTTTTAATGTTGAATAAATTTGTTAGTAAAAGCACATCACAACTGATGTGCTTTTTTGTTTTTGGGCAACTAATACCCAATTCAGCAATTTCGGCTTTGGGAATTTCTGAAATAGGATGCGTATGATTTCAAGGAATTTAAGGATATTTTCAGTTAAAATTGGTACTTTTCAACTGAAAAATTCC
>JBDLWG010000456.1:0-7473 GCA_039804385.1 Bacteroidota bacterium | reverse complement strand
GTTCAAAACCAGTCGATTTTGCCCAATTGCGCCCTGACGAAGACATGCCGCCTTATCGTGGCAAGCATCTTGCGATGATTTTTCAAGAACCGATGACTTCTTTAAACCCCGTTTATACCTGTGGGGCGCAAGTGGCAGAGGCGATTTTAATTCATAACGCCATCAGTAAGGCGGCTGCCAAACAAAAAACGATTGAATTATTTGAAAAAGTCAAATTACCCAATCCTGCCCAAATGTATGACCGTTACCCACATGAGTTAAGTGGCGGTCAAAAACAACGCGTGATGATTGCTATGGCAATGTCTTGTGACCCTGCAATTCTCATCGCCGACGAACCTACTACGGCGTTAGACGTGACTGTGCAAAAGGAAATTTTGAAATTAACCCATGAATTGCAACAAAATTTCGGAACATCCATTCTTTTCATCACGCACGACTTGGGCGTGATTGCAGAAATTGCAGACCGCGTTTTGGTGATGTACAAAGGCAATATTGTCGAATCGGGCAACGTCGAAGAAGTGTTTTTGCGTCCGCAACATCCTTATACGAAAGGTTTATTGGCGTGTCGTCCGCCGTTAGGACAACGATTGAAACGCTTACCTGTGGTTTCGGATTTTATGGGCGAGCGCGTGAATGCTATCACAGGCGCAAAAGAATTATATGAAAAAGAACAACCTAATATCGTTTTTAATAATACCATTTCAGATGCGGAAGCCTTAGCCAATAGTTCCAAATTATTGGAAAACGCGCCGATGATGGTGGTTAAAAACCTAAATACTTGGTTTCCAACGAAAAAAAACCTTTGGGGCAAACCCATTGAATGGTTTAAAGCGGTCAATGATGTGAGTTTTAATGTTTATGAAGGCGAGACTTTGGGTTTGGTGGGTGAATCAGGTTGTGGAAAAACGACACTTGGACGGACGATTTTGCGGTTGATGCGTCCGCAAAGTGGGGAAATTATATTTGAAAATCAGCATTTGGAGCATCTGGAACAAGATGCATTGCGCCCGTTGCGTAAAAAAATGCAAATTGTGTTTCAAGACCCTTATTCGTCGTTGAATCCGCGCATGACGATTGGCGCGGCGATTTTAGAACCCATGCAAGTTCATAAAATTTATGCAAATGACAAGATTCGCAAAGAAAAAGTCATCGAACTGCTCGAAACGGTGAGTATGACGGCGGAACAATATCATCGATATCCACATGAGTTTTCGGGCGGACAACGACAACGGATTTGTATTGCTCGGGCGTTAGCGTTACAACCGACGTTTTTGGTTTGTGATGAATCGGTTTCTGCCTTAGATGTGTCGGTGCAAGCGCAAGTTTTGAATTTATTGATGGATTTGAAAGCCAAAATGAAATTTACCTGCGTTTTTATTTCGCATGATTTGTCGGTCGTTCGATTTATCAGCGATAGGATTATGGTGATGAATAAAGGTCGGATTGAAGAAATTGGCTTTGCAGATGCGATTTACCAAAATCCACAAACGGAATATACGCAGCGACTCATTGAAGCGATTCCGAAAGGGATTATTACAAAGTGATATGTATTCGGTTTATAAAAAAATTAGAAACGCGCTTATTTTGTAACTTTGCATTCTAAAATAAAGTGTTATGTGTATAAAAACAATAGATCTTTTTGCAGGAATCGGCGGGATTCGGTTAGGTTTTGAGCATTATGGTTGTGAAAATGTTTTTACCTCCGAGTGGGATAAAGACGCACAACTCATGTATGAAGCCCATTTTGGCGAAAAACCGTTTGGTGATATTACTCAAATAGCACCTGCGACGATTCCTGAACACGATATTTTATTGGCAGGGTTTCCATGTCAACCATTTAGTATTATTGGTAGCATGCAAGGTTTTTTAGATACGAGAGGGACTTTGTTTTTCAACATTGAAGAAATCTTGCGGATTAAAAGACCTTATGCTTTTTTATTGGAAAATGTGAAGCAACTTAAAACGCATGATGACGGCAAAACGTTTAAAGTAATTCTTGAAAAATTGGAAGCATTAGGCTATTATACGCATCATACCGTGTTGAATGCTTTAGATTTTGGACTCCCACAAAAAAGAGAAAGAACGGTGATTGTGGGTTTTCAAGAAAATATTGGGTTTAAATTTCCTAAAAAAGTAGGTAATTTTACACCATTAAGTGAAATTTTAGAAAATGATACTTCCGTCGATAAAAAATTATTCGCCTCCAAAGATATTTTGGAAAAACGACAGGCGTGCATTAAAGGCGAACCATTTTATCCATCCGTTTGGCATGAAAATAAAGGTGGGAATATTTCTATTTTGCCTTTTTCCTGTGCGTTGCGGGCGGGAGGCTCTTATAACTATTTGTTAGTCAATGGAAAACGACGTTTATCTTCAAGAGAATTATTGCGATTGCAAGGTTTTCCAGAAGATTTCAAAATCGTAGTTGGCTATAGTGCCATGCGAAAATTAACAGGCAATAGTGTTGCAGTTCCTGTGTTTAAAGCGGTTGCTGGCGAAATGGTCAAAGCGATGCAAAAACGGCAATTGATACCCTCATTTAAACAACTCTCATTATTAGACAATGGATATTACAAAAGCGAAACAAGCACTGGATAAAGTAATCGCCAAATCACGAGTGCATTTATACAAACCGATTCAGATTGCGGAGATTTTGCATCGTGACCGTACTGAAAACGGTATTATACTTGAGTTGGACAACCTTGAAACGTACAGAAATGTCTCTAAAAAATGGAGAGACGTAATTTGTAATCGTTTTTTAGGACGTTCCAGCACCTCTTCAGCGCGTTATCAAGACGACATTTTCAATGAAAATGCCATTCCACCTGCTCTTTTGGTTGAGTTGGGTAAAGAAAATCAAGCTAAAGAGGGAATTGTGGAAGCCTATATTTACAGGAAATTTGCAGCGCGTTTTGCGCAAATGTCCACTGGATTGGACTACTGTAATACACATGAGGTCAATACGTTTCAACTTTCTGAATTTTTGAACTTGTTTTGGCAGGAGGCAGGATTGAGAAGGAGCATTGATAAAGTTTATGAAATCATCGTTTACGCTTTATTTTCAGCAATCGTTTCCGAATTGGAATTGACGGTTGAAGTGTCCATGAATCCGTCAAAACAACCGATTTTGCAAGATTTTAGCGATTTTGCGAAAAAAGTTATCAATTTTGAACCCAATATCACTTCATTCAAGACATCTGCTAAACTTTATAGAGTTGGGGTAACGAATGCCGCAGATAGAGGAATTGATATGTGGGCAAATTTTGGTTTAGCCATTCAGATTAAACACCTTTCATTGAGCGAAGAAGTTGCTGAAAATATTGTGAGTGCCGTGAGTGCAGATAGAATTGTGATTGTTTGTAAGCAAGCTGAACAAAAAATTATCGTTTCTTTACTCAATCAATTAGGTTGGAAATCTCGAATCCAGAGCATTATAACCGAAATTGACTTAATAGATTGGTATGAAAAAGCTCTGCGTGGATCCTATGGTGCGCAAATTGGTGCGCAATTATTGACAACACTCACATCTGAAATTCAAGTAGAGTTTCCTATTACAGATAATATTGAGTTTGTTAACTTTTTTAATGGACGCGGGTATCAAGGATTGACTGATACGATTTGGTCATAAGAACTATTTTGAACCAAGAATGAGAACACATTGGATTGATTTTAGGGCTTATGTGTACTATAAATGGGGCAGCAAATAATAAAAAAACTTGCGGCAAGTTGCAACTTGCTGCAAGTTAGCTTTTTACAAATTTAATTTAAAATTAATTTATTTCATTTTTGACTACATCTTGATTCAAATCTTACTTTCCAATGATAAAAACGGTTGCCCGTTTGTGCAAATCGGGTGGTGGATTCGTCCGCCAAGCCGCAATCGATTTGGTAACAATATACTGTGTCGGCAAAGTCAAATCTGCCGCAATGCAAAACCGAATATCCGCTTGTAAGAAACGCAAAGCATTGTCAATCAACGCTTTATTGCGATAAGGGGTTTCAATGAAAATTTGCGATTGGTTAAGTTTGCGGGCATTTTGTTCCAATCGTTTTAAATCGCGTTCCAAATCAGGTTGTTTATTCGCGATGTAGCCGTGAAAGGTGAAACTTTGCCCATTCATTCCAGAACCCATGATGGCTAATAAAATCGAAGACGGCCCGACCAAAGGCACCACTTCAATCCCTTTTTGATGCGCCGCTTCCACCAACCATGCGCCCGGGTCTGCTACCGCAGGGCAACCCGCTTCCGACATCAAGCCCACATTTTTACCTGCCAAAAGCGGTTTTAACAACTCAACAACTTCTGCACGCGGCGTTTGGTCATTCAATTCGGCAATCGTCAAGGTTTGAATAGGCGGCATTTCTTGAATATTTTTCAGGAAATGGCGGGCTGTTTTGGCTTTTTCCACCACAAAAGTATCCAAATCGCGGACAATTGGGTGCAAATACGCGGGTAAAGTGTGCATCGCATTTTCACCAAGCGGCACAGGAATCAAATATAATTTTCCAAAAGAGGTCATATGAATCAAGTAGGTTTGAATAACAGGAAAGCCGCAAAAGTACGGTTTTAAAAAATTTAAAAGGAAAAATTTGTTTTGTTCGAGAAAACGTCCTACCTTTGCGGCGAATAAGGCGAGAACGTTTCTGATATTTCAAACGCATCAGAAACGTTCTCGCCTTTTCATGTCTTTCAAGCCGTTGCTTGATGAATCTCGCTTGTTAAGTGGGATTTTTTGTTTTAAAAAAGAAAAATTTTGACAACAAATGCTTGAAATACAACATCCTATCACCAGATTTTTTAAAATTTAAAAAGTAATACATGGCACAATTCACATATTTGACTCAAGCGGGATACGATAAATTAAAAGCCGACTTGGAGGAAATGCGCACAACTGGCAGAAAAGAAGCAGCCAAAGCCATTGCAGAAGCGCGTGAAAAAGGCGATTTGTCGGAAAATGCAGAATATGATGCGGCAAAAGAACATCAAGGTTTGTTGGAAGCGAAAATCAATGGTATGGAGCAAAAATTAGGCGGTGCGCGTATTATTGATGAAACCATGTTGGATACTTCCAAAGTGGGCATTTTGACAACCGTGACGATTAAAAATGTTAAAACCAATAAAATTTTTGTTTATAAATTGGTTCCTGAGTTGGAATCGGATTTGAAACAGAATAAAATTTCGGCGGGTTCGCCTGTTGGACAAGGTTTATTGGGCAAAGTAGAGGGCGAAATAGCGCTCGTCCGTACCCCGAATGGCAATATCGAATTTAAAGTATTGAAAATTACAATTGAACCTTAATATGTCGAGTCTTTTTTCAAAAATCGTTCGCGGCGAGATTCCTTGCCATAAAGTGGCTGAAAATGATCATTTTTTGGCATTTTTAGACATTCGACCACTCGCAAAAGGGCATACATTGGTCATTCCCAAAAAAGAAGTGGATTCTATTTTTGAGGTAGAAGATGCTGATTATCAAGCCCTTTTCTTATTTGCAAAGCAGGTTGCTAAAGCGATTAAGGCGGTTGTGCCTTGCAAAAAAGTGGGTCTTTCGGTGGTTGGGTTGGAAGTGCCGCATGCGCATATTCACTTGATTCCAATAAATAAAATTTCAGATATGAGTTTTGGAACGGGGCATCATGTGGCAATGTCTGCATCTGAATTAGCAGGTTTGGCGGCTCAAATTGGAGCGCAGATTTGAAACACATAGGACACATAGGTTTCATAGAACACATAGAAGCATATATCTTTTCTATACCATTTGTAATGTAAACTTGCGTCAAGTTTGAAACTTGACGCAAGTTATGCTAACTGATTTACAAATGATTTAAAAATTGTGCCTATGTGTCCTATGTCTTTCTATGTGTTTTAAAAGTTATTAATAACACCTAAAATATTGATTTAAAATTACTTAAGTATTAAAATTAATAACATTATTAAAATCAATATAACAACAAACACAATACTTGCCCTATTAAAAGTCCGTTTTTTTTGTTTGTTCTGTGTTTTTTGTACTTGGATTAACGCTTCTTTTTCTGCTTCTAAATCTTGAATCATTTGTTTTAGAGCGTCCTCCGCGAGTTGCGCAGCGTTTTGATGCTCCTGTAACAACTGCGTGTAATGTTGCAAAGCCTTATTTTGCTCCACTAATTTAGATTCCGAAAGCCTTAATTGATGTTGCAGTTTTTGAAATTGTGTATTCAACGCGCTGGATTGTTTATTACGCGCTTCCATTTTGGACATAAACATTGCTATTGTTTCTTTTTGAGCCACTATTTCTGTTTTTTGCAGGTCTAAAGTGGTTTCATATTGAATATTTTGTTCAATATGATGGTCGATTTCTTGTTGCAATTCTTCCGATTTTGCCTGCATTTTTTGCATGGTTGCCTTGAAATAATCTACTTCTTGCAACAACGTTTGAGGCGCAACCGCCACTTCGGGTTCAGCATCTTGCAACGCATTCGCATCGCGTATGGCATCACAATATAAATAACACGCTTCTACAAAATCCTCTCGATACGTACTTTCGCCATGATACGTAAATAATTTTTGCATTTGATACGCGCTTACCGATAACGAATCATTCCGCTTTTTGGCAGTCAACCGAATGTGTTTCGCAACCATATCATAATTATTAAGATTGCCACCTGAAGACCAGTTTGGGTCTTTTTGGCGATATTTTTCCAAGATGATTTTTCTCAGCAAATCATGTTCCTTGATTCCAATTTTAAGATTAGGCATTGATAATCAATCGTTTATAATAAAATAAATAAATTATAATTTGTTATTAATAACGTACAACCGTTGCGCTATCGCATTGCTTTTATTAGTAATGGATGAAAATGATTACTAACTCAATCGGTATTTTAAACCCACCTACTTTTGTACTACGTAATTTAATTTTCAAAATCTTAATCAAAAGCATGGAATTGTCTAAAAAGCAAAATCTGGGTTTATCACAAAGCGAATTTGAATGTCTGCAAGATAACGCCCCAAATACCACTTATCGAATCCTTACACACCGCGTTGTAGGTGAAATTCAGTATGTCCTAAATCCAGTCATTCGACAATTAACATCGAATGCAGCGGATGCACAAGACTTATTAGCCGAGACGATTGAAAAATTTTGGCAACAATTGCCCCAATTAGAATACCGTTATTTGAACGCTTGGGTTATCAACGTTTGCCGCAATCTATTTGCCTATCATTTTCGGAAAGCAAGGCGTATTGAATTGACAAATGATTGGATTGCAAATGATTATGGATATGAAGAACCTGTTGAATTAGAAGGTTCGTTTTGGGATAATCACGCCGAACAAAATCGCGTTTTAACCGATTTGTTAGCAGATATTGAGGATGATTCGCGTTCCATTTTCATTCAAAATCGATTAGGCAATGAATCTATCGTAACCTTAGCGCAAAAATGTGATATGTTGCCCAATACTTTAACCAAACGACATAATCGGATTATGCAGAGC
>JBDLWG010000455.1:0-11064 GCA_039804385.1 Bacteroidota bacterium | reverse complement strand
GCAAATCAAATTTTTTATTTTTAAAATAAAGTAGGATGAAAAAACGCTTACTGGCGTTTCTAAAAACAATACCCAATATTGCCAAATATTTGACGGCAATGCTTGCAGTGGTAGCATTAAGTTTTCTTTTTCCGACTAATGCCAAATTTAAATATCGTTTCTCGGAAGGACAGGTTTGGTTATACGATGACCTTTCTGCGGCGACTGATTTTGCCATTCAGAAATCCAAAAAAGAATTGGAAGAAGAAAGAGCCTTGTTAGAAAAAGAGTTTTCTCCTTTTTATGAGATTGATTTGGAAGTGATTGCGGAACGCAAAAAAATGTTTCACGCCATGTTTGAAGAACAATTGAAAATGGCGCGGCGCGATGGTCAATTTACGGATGTGTTGCGAAATGCGTCGAAATATCAAGATTATGGCAGTTATGTAACCGAAAAAATATTAAAAAAAGGCATTTTAAAACAAGATACGTTTACCAAAAGTAAAGATAAAGACTTCGTTATCAATATTTTACGCGGGAATACGACGGAAAAACAAACGTTGCAAAATATCCTCACACCGAATAAAGTTAAAGATTTTCTGAATGATTCCTTAATCAATCGTTTTAAAGAATCTGAATTTTTATATCCTTTGTTGGAATCGGTTTTAACGCCGAATTTGGCGGTCAATGCCGAAAAAACCAAGCAATTGAAATTAGAACAGTTGGATAATATTGCGATTTCACGCGGCAAAGTGGCGAAAGGGGAGTTGATTGTTGCCAAAAGTAGTATTATTACGCCGAATGTGTATCAAAAATTGTCTTCTTACAAAGAACAATATGAATCCGATAATATTTCACATCGAAAATATTATTTGGTATTGACAGGTTATAGTTTATTGACAAGCATTATTTTATTTTTATTTTTGTTGTATTTGCGTTTTCATGCGGCAGATATTTTTATCAAATTACGATGGACGTTTTTTTTGATGGCTTGGGTCTTGATGTACGCCTTTTTGACCTATGGCATCAAAGCGGCAGAGATTTTACACATCTATATGGTTCCGTTTTGCATCGCGCCAATCGTAATTCGGAGTTTTCATGGGCGCGAATTGGCAATGGTGACGCATACGGTAATCATTTTAATTATTGGATTGATTCACGCACCTGGTTATGAATTTATTTTATTACAATTATTGACAGGTTTTGCGGCGATTTTCAGTCGGATGCAAACGCGTTATTGGAGAAATTTTTTCAAACACATCTCGTTTATAACCTTAATATATGGACTCAGTTACCTTTGTTTATCGCTGATTGAGGAAAGCAATTTAGGCAGCATCAATTGGACTGTTTTTATCTGGCTGTCTTTAAATGGTTTTTTAATGCTTTTAGCCTATCCGCTCATTCCATTATTTGGCAACTTTTTTGGATTTGATTCTGACATTGCGTTAGCCGAATTGTCGGATTTGAATCATCCGTTGTTAAAATCGATGAGTTTAAACGCCCCCGGAACGTTGCAACATTCGCTTCAAGTAGCGAATTTAGCAGAAGCGGCGGCAACGGTTATTGGTGCAAATGCGTTATTGGTCAAAGTGGGTGCGCTGTATCATGATGTGGGCAAAACGCTTAAACCGATGTATTTCATTGAAAATCAATCTGGTACGAATTTGCATAATCAATTATCGGCGTTAGAAAGTGCGCATATTATTTTGGAGCATGTGACAGAAGGCGTGAAATTGGCGCGTAAAAATGGGTTGCCTGAAATTATTATTCAATTTATTCAAACGCATCATGGAACGACTTTGGTAGAGTTTTTTTATAACAAACATGTGAAAGAAGGAGGGGATGCGGTGAAAGATAAATCAAAATTTCAATACGCGGGTCCCTTGCCGCGTACTCGGGAACAAACAATTTTAATGCTTGCAGATAGTTTGGAGGCGGCGGCGAAAAGTTTACGAGAAAAAACAGGCGAAAATATTGACCAATTAACAGAACGCATCATTGCTGAAAAAATCGCACATGGGCAATTGGCGCATTCGCCTTTGACTTTTGAAGCGTTGGAACAATGTAAAGCTGTTTTTAAAACGACTTTGAAAAGCATTTATCATGTGCGTGTCGAATATCCAAGTGATAAAACGAATCCTGTCGCGTAGGTCTGAATTAGGATTTTTAGGATTTTTTAAAAGGATTATTAGGATTGATTTTTAATATTAAAAATTCTGAAAAATCAATCCTAATAATCCTTTAAAAAATCCCAAAAATCCTAATTCAAAAAATATCACCTAAATCATTGTAATTTAATGCAAAACATATGAATTTTATTATAAACATATTCCAAATGATATGGAATCCCATTGACCAAATTATTGGAAAAACAATGAATTTGCTCACAAGTCGCCTAAAAAAGATGGATTTATATTTGATAAAATCATTTATACCTCCTTTTTTTGTGGCTTTTTGCATTGCTTTATTCGTGTTAGTGATGCAATTTTTATGGGTTTATATCGACGAAATCATGGGAAAAGGACTGACCTTTTTCGAGTTGACCGAATTGGTTTTCTACCTTTCGATGACGATGGTTCCGAATGCCCTTCCGTTAGGCGTATTGATTTCGAGCGTCATGGTTTTAGGAAATTTAGCAGAACGGTACGAATTGGCAGGTTTAAAATCAGCAGGCATTTCCTTGACACGTATTATGTTGCCGTTAGCGATAACCGCTTTTTTGATTGCTTGTGGCTCTCTTTTTGTCTCCGATAGGGTGATTCCTTGGGCAAATTTGCAATTTCACTCTCGTTTTTACGACATTCGGAAGGCAAAACCAACCCTTGCCTTTGAAGAAAATGTGTTTAATGACGAATTTCAAGATTATACCATGCGCATTGGCAAAAAAAGTGCGGATGGCAGGCAATTGAAAGATGTGATGATTTACGGGAATCAAAGCAGTGGCAATGCCGATTTGGTCAATCAAATCATGGCAAAACAAGGCGAAATGTTCACCACTAAAGACCGTCAATATATTGTTATGAACCTCCAAGATGGGGTTCAATACCAAGAAACGATGAATAATAGAGATGGCGTAAAACATTATCCTTTTGTTAGAATCAAATTTAAATCATGGCAAAAAATATTTGATTTAACCCAATTTGAACGCCAAAATACCAATCAAGAATTGTTTAAAGGACATCAAAAAATGCTTACGACTACTCAACTCGGCAAAGCCATTGATTCAATTGAACAAGTTGGGATTGGTGGACGATGTATGGAATTGAAAGTCAATACATTAGATTATTATCGGGCTTTCAAACGCAAAGCGGGTTCGCCTGAAAAAGCTGCACCGAGTTCAGGTGGCGGTGTCATTTCAACGGTTAACACAATGGCTCCGACCACCGTAATAGATACGGCGAAGACAAAAGCAAAACCTTCCAAGATTCAGCACATAATGGATTCGATGTCTAATAGTCGCTTATCAGAAACGCCGTTTTCAAAAATTGGAGCTACGGCAGTAGCGAATACGCCCATTGTGAAGCCTACTAAATGGTATGTTGCGCAATTTGATTCCATTGATTTGATTCCGTCCGACCAAAAAGGAGGGGTGCGCAATCGGGCGGACTCGTATATACGCGGCGTGCAAAGCAGTATTGAATCGACCTTGCAATCATTGTCGATTACGAGTAAATCATTGTCCAAATTTATCTATGAATTGCATATGAAATACAGTATTGCGGCAATTTGCTTTATTTTCCTGTTTATTGGTGCGCCGATGGGAGCAATTGTGCAAAAAGGGGGCTTTGGTTATCCGATTTTGGTGGCGATATTCTTTTTTATGTTATACATGATTGCAATGATTTATTGCAAAAATTTGAATGATGTTCAAGCCGTACCTGCGATTTGGGCGGCATGGATTCCGTGTTTGGTGATGTTGCCGATGGGCTGCATTTTAACTTGGCGCGCAATGAATGATTATAAAATCCTGCAAATTGATTTTACCAAATGGATTCCAAAACGTTTTAGACAGCCGACTGTGTAGGGCAACTTGCAATGGATGTACGGATTTTACAGATTTTCACTGTAAAATCCGCGCATCCATTTGGATCGAAATGAAATATCCCTGAAAATAGCCTATCCGCTTTCCAATTTTATATACGATGTAATTTTAGTTAAAACTTCCATCTTTTTTTAATCTTTTTTTAACTTTGCGTGTTTTTTGCAACCACTGTGTTCAATCTGGTCAGACCAAGCAATTTTTGGTTGCAATCTTGTTAGTTCTGCTGAAGACTAATTGATTGTCAATTTATTACAAAGTTAATTTTTTATTTATCCTTTCAATAATGAATCAAGATACAAAAAGCACCGCTATCGGTTTTATGTTAATTGCGCTTCTGATGTTTGCTTGGCAGTGGTATGAACAACCAAATGCGGCACAAATCGCGGCGAAAAGACAAGCCGATTCTGCCGCTTTCGCGCAACGGCGCATCGATAGCCTTGCGAAAATCGCTCCTGTTCCAACAGCTACTGCATTGCCTGATACCCTCAAAAGGCAACAATTGGCAGGTGAATATGGTGCGTTTGCAAATGCTGCTGCGGGTGTGGAGCAACTTTCTACCTTAGAAAATGATGTTTTTAAAATCACTTTTACGAATAAAGGCGGTCGGATTAAAGAAGTTTTATTGAAAAAACACACCAAAATTGATTCAAAAGACGATAAAAAGCCTTTGAGGTTGATGGAAGATGATAAAAATCGATTTGAATATCATATTCCTGCCAATGTGCCAAAAGGTTTGATTTCAACAGGTGATTTGTATTTTACGCCTATGGTGTCAGGAAATGCCATTACTTACACGGCTGCGGCGGGCGATGGCGTTTTTTTTGAACAAAAGTATGTGATTGGTGGTAATTATAACATTGATTATGACATTCGGTATCAAGGACTTGGGACGATTTTGAAGGCAGACACCAAGGCGGTGACGTTGAATTGGGTCAATTGGTTGGATAAATTGGAGAAAAATTCAGATTATGAAAAAAGTTATACCTCTTTATACTTTAAAGAGGTGGATAAAAACCCAGATTATTGTTCTTGCACCGCAGATGATAAAAAAGAATTAGCCAAAAGACCTGTGAAATGGGTTTCTGGCTCGAATCAATTTTACAACGCTTCTTTGATTGCCAAAACGGGTTTTCAAAGTGCTGTTGTGAAAACAGAAATGGCTCCTATAACTTCGGATGATTTAAAAAAGACCGAAGCGCAATTAGCGATTCCGATGGAAACGGGAAATGGTGCTTTTGGAATGCAAATGTATGTGGGACCGAATGAGTTTAATGCGATGCGCAGTTATGGAGTTGGTTTGGAAGATGTGATTTCTTATGGAAATTCGTTGTTTGGTAGCATTAATCGTTGGTTAATTCGCCCTATTTTCAATTTTTTCAATGGAATTACGCATCATGCGGGCATTTCAATTTTGTTATTGACCCTTTTGGTCAAACTTTTATTATATCCATTGAGTTACAAAATGTTGTATTCGCAAGCAAAAACCCTTGCGTTGAAGCCCCGAATTGATAAAATGAAGGAGAAAATGGGCGGCGACCCACAAAAAGTACAAGTGGAAACGATGAAAATGTATCAAGAATTTGGGGTGAATCCACTTGGTGGTTGTATGCCAACCTTGTTGCAAATGCCGATTTGGATGGCGTTATTCCGCTTTTTTCCTGCGACGATAGATTTCCGACAACAAAGTTTTTTATGGGCAACGGATTTAACTTCCTATGAGATTTTTGCCAAATTGCCTTTCACGATTCCCGGCTATGGGGCGCATGTGAGTTTATTTGCGTTTTTATGGGCGATTTCCTTGTTGGTTTTCACTTGGTACACCTCCAAAGATGTGGATTATTCGGCGCAACCTGCCATGAAATATGTACAATATTTGACACCTGTAATGTTTATGTTTATGTTCAACAGTTATGCAGCAGGTTTGAGTTTATATATGTTGTTTAGTAATGTATTAAACATTGGACAGACGATTCTTACGAAAAATTATGTCATTGATAATAACAAAGTATTGGCAGAATTAGAAGCGAATCGGAATAATCCAAAACCGAAAAGTGCTTGGCGTAGCAAGATAGAAGAGGCGGTTTCACAACAGCAACAGATGCAGGAACAGGCAAAGAAAAAGAAATAAACGGGTTATTTGATAATTTTAGTGTGGGTTGATAGATGTACGGATTTCACGGATTTTCACGGGATGCTTACGGATTTTTTTGAATACAAATCCGTAAAAATCCAGTGAAAATCCGTGAAATCCGTACATCCATCCCTAAAATTGTCAAAGAACCAACAATAATGAAATCTGCCATAAAAAAAATCTTTATTATGATTCAAGTTTATATAACAGGCGGTACTTTCGACAAACAATACAATTACATCACAGGCGAACTTTCGTTTAAAGACACGCATATTCCTAAAATGTTTGAACGCGGTCGTTGCACGATTGATATTGATGTCAAAACATTGATGATGGTCGATAGTTTGGAAATGACGGAGGAAGACCGCAGTATTATCATTCACAACTGCAAACGGTGTCCGCATGATAGAATCCTCATCACACATGGCACAGACCGCATGGCTGCCACCGCCGCCGTCCTTGCTGCTGCCAAAATTCCTAAAAAAACGATTGTTTTGACGGGCGCGATGATTCCCTATGCGTTTGGCGTGTCTTCAGACGGCTTTTTCAACTTGGGCAGTGCTTTGGCTTTTGTGCAAACCTTGCCTGCGGGCGTTTACATTGTTATGAATGGACGCTATTTTGAGTGGGATAAAGTGAAAAAAAATACTCAAACAGGCAATTTTGAATTGCTTTTGTAAAAAAAACACTACATTTGCAGTGGATCAACAAACACAATTGATGAACAATATTACTATGACAATTCCGAAACAACCCCGATTTCGTTGGATAAGCACTTTGATTTTGCTTATCATTGCGTTTCAAGTATCCCTTTATGGGCAATTAAGCGTCGTCTGCGAGCGCGTTAAAGCGGTCTATAACATCGGTGAAACAGCCGTTTTCAAGGTTTCATCTCCAACAACAGGCACTGCGACCGTCGAATTTTTTTATGATAGTCGAGATAATCGCTCCATTATCAAGACCGAAAATGTCGCTTTGGTTGCCAATCAAAGCCAATCTATTCCATTGCGATTGAATGAAGCAGGAGTTGTTTTTTGCAAAATCACTCAAAATGGTCAAGTTGCGTTTGCAGCAAGTGCTTTTTCACCTGCATCCATACAACCTTTTGAGCCGGAACCTGTTGATTTTGATGCTTTTTGGTTGCAAAAAAAACGAGCTTTGGCAGCCATCCCTTTGCATACTAATTTAACACCTCATGGGATGAAAAATGGTCTGACGATTTATAAAATGACCATTAATTCGGTGCAAGGGCGCAATGTGGGCGCGTATATCACGATTCCAGCAGGGCTTGGACCTTTTCCTGCGGTTATCAAACTGCCCCCTTTTGGAAATGCTGCTTTGCCTCCTGATGAGTTGAATCATACGGACATTGCTGAAAAAGGGCAGGCTATCAGTGTCACGATGAGTGCGCATAATACAACGCCTGACCAAGTGGATCCATTGGCTTACAAACCTGATATTACCACCAATCAAGATAGTATTTATAATAAATTAATGATTTTGAATTGTTTACGTATTATAGACTATCTTTTTACGAGAAGCGATTTTAATGGTTCATTGGGCATTGTGGGCGAAAGTCAAGGTGGTGGATTGGCGATGAGTGTCGGCGGGTTGGATAAGCGCGTCAAAGCAGTGATGGCAACGAATCCTGCTTTTTGCCAATTACAAGGTTATAAATTTCGCAAAGCGACTGGGTTTCCAACGTATTTGCTCACCGCTCATCAAATTGGCTTAGATGCAGAACGGGTGAGTGCAGCGATTAAGTATCATGATGCTGTTTATTTTGCCAAGCGATTTAAAGGCGCGTTGTATATAGCGAATGGTTATGAAGACCTTGTTACGCCTGCGGCAACCGTATTTGCTGCGGCAAATCAGCATTTTGGGCAAACAATTGTTTGTCATATGAAAAAAACAGGGCATAATCATCCTTGGGATGAGTATTGGATAGGTCGATTTGCTTTTTTTTCGCAACATTTGGAAGGGTTTAAAAACCCTTATCCCGCCCTTAAAAAACATCATATTAATATTTCAAATGATACAATGATTGATTTAAATCAATCGGTTACGCTTCGGAGTGTGGTGTTTGATGGCAATCAAGTAGCATTTCAATTGCCTGGACGTTGGGAAAAAGTATCGGGTGCAGGACAGGTTACGTTTAGTAACCCGAATGATAGACAAACTTCGGCTTCTTTTTCGACGCATGGAACATATATTTTGCGTTTTATGGCGGAGGATGATTATACGATTCAAACGCCTGAAGCGAAGTTTTTTACGATTGCCCATCATGTAACGATTCGGGTGCGCAATCCTTTGAATGTCCATGATTTATTGTTGGATAAAGATTGGTTAGCGATTTTTCCGAACCCTGTGTTGCATGAATTGACGATAAAATTTAAAAATAATTTTACCTGTAAATCATTGAAAATAATGGATGTATCTGGTAAAGTTTATAAAACGCACCTGCCCGAAAAGAATGATTTAAACCATGATTCTGAAATATTATTGGAATTGAGCAAATTGCCCAGAGGTATTTATCTCATCAAAGCCGAAAATACAGATGGCGGCACGATTACTAAAAAATTTACGAAGATGTGATGCAACTATCAAATGTAATACAATTGGAACGCGGATGACACGGATTGGGCGGATTTTCGGGGATGTTTCATTTGTGGGTTACACTTTGCGATACAATGGATGTACGGATTCAACGGATTCAACGGATTGGTACGGATTTTTTTGAAAAAATCCGTACCAATCCGTTGAATGCGTTGAATCCGTACATCCATTGCCCCCAAAGTGGAACCTTCTTTTCCTCCCAAATGAAACATCCCTGCAAATCCGCCCAATCCGTGTCATCCGCGTTCCAATTGTACTATAATTTAAATATTCATTAAATTTATAATTTGCGAGGCATTTAGTTCATCAGAAAAGATATTTTCTAAAATAATGCGTCTTTTTTCAGAGATTGTTGTCGAAAAAGATAGTTGCGCTACTTGATGCAACATTTGTAACATTTGTTCAGGCGTATCTGCGACGTGACAAAGCGAATCTAAACCCGTCTGCGCCACCATCGGCGTATTAACAATGCAATGTCGTCCTGAATAGAGGGCATTCAATAATTTCAATTTTAAACCTGCGGTTTGAAAAGAAAGTAGGATTTGAATATGACTTTTTTGTATTAATTCATTCATCATTGCATCATCAGGATTTGCAATAATTTTAATATTTTTAAATGCTTTTGCTTTGATTATCAACAACTTAGATGGATTCAATCCTGCAATGGTGAAGGGCATATCCGAATGGGCGAACACTTTTTCAATTAAAAATAAAGCCGCTTGTTCATTATCGGAAACGCTTAATTTGCCATGAAACAATGCACCATTACCTATGCCTATCGGAGCATTTACGGTATGATGTCCATGAAAAGGCAGTATTAAATGCGTATTTGGATGAATCTTTTTAAAATAATTAAAATCATTCGGCGCAATCGCCAGCAGGGTAGGGTTTTGTTTTAAAACCTGTTTTTCAAAATATTTCAGTTTGATGGATTCCCATTTGAAAAAGAGTTGCTTCCACCATTTGGGTTCTAAATGGGCTAAATTTTGATAATATTGCCATTCTATATTGTGCATTCTAATCATATATTGCCTGTCACAATTCAATAATTTATTTAAATAAAAACAAGTATGTAGCCCTTCAAATAAGATAGGATAATTGTCTTCCTTTAAGCGTTTGAGCAAATCAGGGTGCGCTCTTGTATTTACAATAAAAGGTTGAGCCGATAAAATTTTCCAAAAAAAAACGTCACGCGGATAATAATAAACCCTTGTGCATAATTTTTCCAAAATTATATTTGGCACTCTATCACCGTATTGGAAATTATGTAAAATAATTTTAATATTTTGTGCTTGTAATGCTTTAATTTTATAAAAAATATCTATCACCCCACCATAATTGGCAGGGAAAGGAATATCAAAACTAATAATGTGTAGAAAAGAGTTCATTGAATTAACCCATTGATTTTAGTTAAAAAAACGCTAATAGTTGTTGCATTTGCATCAAATAACGTTTTACGCGTTGTCACAAAAAACAATTTTAAGATTGTAATGCTACCATAACGAAAAAGTTGTTTTTTCTGGTATTCATTCGCAAAATATAAAACGATCATGTATAGAAATCCAATTTTCATTAACCTTTTTTGCACCTTTTTACTTTTACCCTTAGCAAGTCAAGCACAACGTTTTGAAACGGGTCTTCATGCTGGATTTAGCTATTTTATGGGCGACATCACAGACCGCATGAATGCCATTAATGTCGGTTTTGGTGGACATTTTACGTATTGCCCGCATCCCAAAATAGCGGCACGCCTTGATTTAATGAATATTTTTCTCTCTGGAGATGATAAAGGTTCTCCGAGCGCGTATAAACAAAATCGAGGTTTTAAGTTTTTATACAATGTACAGGAAGTCAGTTTAATGGGGGAATTACGTCCGTTTGATAACGATAAATTGAGTCATATCGGGCATTTTGAACAAAGTATCACGCCTTATGGATTTGGGGGAGCGGGCTTATTGACTCGAGTTAGTGGTAAAACGCAATCTGTTGCGGAAACTTCACCTTTCCCAGAAGCAGGCGATACGAAAACGACGTTTCCTTTTTTGATTGGTGGTGGTGGTTTGCGTTGGCATTTTGCACAACGTTATAAATTAAGCGCGGAAGGCAGTGGTCGTTATTATTTTTCGGATTATGTGGATGGTATCAGTAATTCGGCAAACCCGAAAAGCAAAGATTTGTCTTTTTTTGGCAATTTGACGCTCACTTATATTTTGGATATGCCGATTGGTGTGCGCAAACGAAACTGGTTTTTATTGTAAATGTTATAAATTGGAACGCGGATGACGCAGATTGGGGG
>JBDLWG010000454.1:0-7091 GCA_039804385.1 Bacteroidota bacterium | reverse complement strand
AAAACACAAACCATGCAACGCAACCTTTCAACTCCGTTAGACGTGACCAAAACATATTTTCAATTTTATCTATGCAGCGAAAAATCTATCTTTTGGGGAAGGCATTTTGCCTTTTTATCCTTTTTTCCAATCCGATTTCGGCTCAAAATCAATCCGATACCTTGTCTTTGGCACGAGACCTTAGCCAAAAAGGTCAATTTGAGGAAGCGATTCAATTATTGACTTCATTGCTTCATACGCATCCAAATGATGTGAATGTGCTTTGGGTTTTAGGTCAAAATCATCTTTGGAAGGGGCAATTGCCATTGGCAAAAAAGTTTTACAAAAAAGCCCTTTCGCTCACACCCGATAATGATTACTTGTGTATTGATTACGCTCGTGCCTTGCTCGAAATGGGCGAAGTCGCAACCTGTGTGAAAATTTTGGGCGTGCTGGAACGCAGAGGCAAAGTCTATGCAGATGCTAAGTATTTGAAAGCCAAAGCATTGTATTGGCAGGGCGATTATGGCAATGCTTTAAAAGCAGCTAACCAAGCGATTCAAGCCAATTCAACCTTTCAAGTTGCAAAAGATTTGAGAACCGATATTTTGATTACAAAATCAGCTTGGTTAGAGGCATCATCAAGCTATTTTATTGATAATCAACCTTTTGCTATTTTAAATACTTCTATTTCGACTGGGTTTGCAGTAAATCATAAAATGGCACCTTATCTTCGATTAGACAGTTATCAATTTTCGGCAGATAGCCTTTCGACGAATGCCCAAATGATTACGATTGGTAATGTGTTTTCAAAGCCGTTACAAGGTTTTAGTTTAAAAACGGCGTTTGGCTTGGCAAATTATCCCAATAAAACGATGGATTGGACGGGCGAAATCCAGTTTTCCCAAAAAATCGCCCCCAAATGGGATATTGCGCTCTTTGCAGAACATAAACCGTTTTTTACGACTGCAAAAAGTGCTGATACAATGCTTTCCACAAATCACGCACTTGCGACATTGCATTATAAAAATCCAAAATGGATAGAAGCGGCTCTTGCGTATGATATACGTCAATTTGCGGATAAAAATGAGCTTTATACTTGGTATGGTTGGGGATTATCGCCCTCTTTGATTCCGAAAAGCGTTCAGAAAGGGCGTATTTCGTTACAATTGGGTTATGCGTTCAGTTATGCGGATGCCCAAACAACTATTTTTGAATCCCGTAAAACGATGGCTCAAATCGTAACGAATTATGATTCTACAATTCCAATTCAAGGTTTTTATAAACTGTATTTCACACCCAAACAACAAGTTATCCATTTTGCCAGTGTATCTTTTCAATTGGAACCCAGCCAAAATTGGACTTTGGGTTTTAATGGAAATTACGGTTTATATGCAAAAAGTCAGAATCCATATTTGTATTTAGCCAAAGATGCAGCAGGTACGGTTGCAATTGCCAAAGATTTTTTAGAAACGGTTTATACACCTTATGATATTTCAACTGTTATAACCTACCAATTTGCCAATAAATATGCTTTGAAAGCAACCTATACGTATCGGAGTACTTTTTTTTACCAAAGTCAATATCTTGGTTTACAATTTAAAATGAATTTTTGGCATGAATAAACAATTGATTCAAAAGGACTTATGGCAATTTCGGGAAGCAAAAACGATACATAATTGGGAACGATTGGTGTTATTAACATTAGTCGTTGCAGGTGTAATGAGCATCTTGTTATTCGGAGATTGGTGGTTTCAAGCGGCACATAGAGGCAATCTGCCCTTATTTATCATGCTTTCAGCAACGTTTTGGTATGGCATCTTGCGCTTAATTTTGATTTGGATTAACTATCTCGGCATTTCTAAACCCAAATCAGTGACTGCACCTGAAGGTTTGAGTGTTGCCATTTTCACGACTTCCTCTCCCGGTGAACCATTGAGTATGTTTGAAAAAACCTTAGCTGCTTGTCGAAATATTCAATATCCACATACGACCTATTTGCTTGATGACACACAAGACCCGCGTTTTAAGACCGTCGCAGCCCAAAATGGAGCCGTTTGGCTTGAATTAGTGGGCATTTCTGGTGCAAAAGCGGGCAAAATCAATGCTGCATTGCAAAAAACGAAAGAAGATTTCATCCTTGTTCTCGACCCTGACCATATTCCGTTTCCCAATTTTTTAGACCATACATTAGGATTTTTCAAAGATGAAAAAATCGGATTCGTACAGGTAAGTCAGGCGTATTACAATCAATCCAGTTCGTTTACGGCGGCAGGCGCGGCGGAACAAACTTATACCTTTTATGGTCCGACGCAAATGGGATTACATGGGTACGGTTGTGCGGTAGCGATTGGGGCAAATTGCACATTTCGGCGCAAAGCATTGGAAAGCATTGGCGGACATGGGATTGGGCTTGCAGAAGATTTGATTACCTCAATTCGGCTTCATGCGGCGGGTTGGCAATCGATTTACAACCCTGTAATCGTGAGTCGCGGGTTAGTTCCAGAAGATTTTGGGTCGTTTTGCAAACAACAATTGAAATGGGCGCGCGGTGTTTTTGAAGTAACCTTTGAAGAACTACCGCGTTTGTTTTGGAAACTCTCCTTTTGGCAAAAACTCTCTTATGGAACGATTGGGACGTATTATTTGGTAGGCGCGACCCAATTTTTCTTCATGTTGATACCTTTTCTGTACTTTTTTACAGGAATCACGCCTGCGGAGATGTCTTTTGTCGATTTTGTCGTGCGCGGATTGCCGATTGTAGGAATAAGCCTTGTCATTTACCGATTCGTGCAACGTTGGATGGCGCATCCTGAAACCGAACAAGGTTTGCATGGGCGCGGGATGATTTTGAAATTTGCTTGTTGGCATGTTTTCTTTTTAGGCTTTTTGCTATCCATCGTGAATGCTGAAATCCCGTATATTCCGACGGCTAAAAAAGCAGTGACAGGTTATTTTACCCCTTTTGCACGCCCACATGTGGTACATATTGGTTTGTTTTTGATGACGATTATAGGCGTTTATGTGCAAAGACGTTTTTGGATACCCGAAAGCGAATTAATCCTTTCGGCGGAACAAAGTTGGGGTATGATAGCGTTTGCGTTCATACCTTTTATGCTGGCAATGGGCGGTGTTTTTGCAGCCTTAGAAGCCCATCGTTTAAAAGCAATATCGCCTTGGGAATCCATTGATTTAACTCAAATTAAATAATAGCTTTGAATTAGGCTTTTTAGGATTCTCTAAAAAATTGATTTTCAAATATTTATCAAAATTGAATCTTAAAAATCCTAATTCAAACCATCCATATCCATAAAATGAAACTTATCTTATTCCGACTCACAGCTACCTTGATTGCTTTTTTGCTTGGCGGCGTAATCGTTTATTCACTGACCAAAGTGGGGAACGAAACACGCGGTCCGATTACCACCCTATTGGACAATACAAGTGCCATGGTTGAAAAAATGGAACAAAAAAATATAATCGAAGTCCGCGAAAACCGCCGAATCGAACACTTAGGTTGGTTGAAAGCCTATCGAAATGATTTGAATTTATTGAAAAATCCAACTAAAATTTTGCTTGGCGCAACGGATAACCATACAAAACAAGGTTTTGAAGGCATTTTGAATTTGGAAGATTCCATTCAAACTTCGTTTGCATTGATGCACATTTACTCGGCATGGGGCGATAAATCGAATCAATCGTTTCCAGAAAAACAGGTTCACAGTATTTTAACAACAGGTTCTATCCCTGTGATTACTTGGGAACCTTGGTTGAGTGATTTCGATTCCCAAAAACATCCCAATCTTAAACCCGTAGAAAACAGGGATTTGAATGGATTGGGCGATATTTCGTATGGTGATTATGATTTTTACATTGAAACATGGGCAAAAAAAGCGGCAAACGTAAAATCACCGATTTTTTTGCGTTTTGGACATGAAATGAACGATGCATATCGCTATCCTTGGGGCATTCATAACAATTCAGCGACTGCATTTGTGGCAGCTTGGCAACATATTCATGCGATTTTCAAAGCAGCAGGCGCGAATAATGTCATTTGGGTCTATAGTCCGCATCCTGCCTATGGTTTTTTTAAGGAATTTTATCCGGGTGATGCTTATGTGGATTACGTTGCAGTCGGTGCGCTTAATTACGGAACGGTCGCAAGTTGGAGTCAATGGTGGAATTTTGAGGAGATTTTTGGGAAATATTATCCCGCATTATCGGCGTTTCAAAAGCCGATAATGATTGCCGAATTAGGCTGTTTGGTAGCAGGCGGCGATAGAAAATTATGGTTTGAAAACGCGTTGGAAGATTTGCCTAAACGGTATCCTGCGGTGAAAGCCGTTTTATTTTTCCATTATTCAGTGGATAAAACGGTGTCTGATAAATCCTTAAATTGGTATTTTATTCACGATACGGCTTCCAAAATAGCGGTTAAAAAAGCAATAAAAGATTGGTAAATGAAAAAAAAACCTATAAAATAGCGTATAATAACCGAATGAAGGGTTTTCAAACCCTCCACTCGGTTGTTATGCGCTTTACGATTCAGCCAATTTTATTCTTTCTTCATTGATGATTTCGTAAATATCTGCATTCATTTTATTAATTAAATTATCTGCAATCACGACTGAAGTACTTTCCGCATACATGCGAATAATCGGTTCGGTATTGGATTTGCGCATATGAATCCAGTTGCCATCACTTTTGAATGATATTTTCAAACCATCAATTCGATTGAGTTCACAATCTTTAAAGCGAATATACTTATTGTACAAACCATTCAAAACTTGTTCGATTTTCACGCCCGAAGGCAAATCTAATTTCGTTTTTGAAATGGTATAATCTGGAAAACGACGGCGCAAAAACGAAATCGGCTTTCCAAACGCCGCCAAAGAACTCAACATCAGAGCAACTCCAACCAATGCATCGCGTCCATAATGCAAATCGGGATAAATCACACCGCCATTGCCTTCTCCGCCAATCACCGCTTTGATTTCTTTCATTTTCGCCACGACATTCACTTCACCAACGGCTGCGGATTCGTAATGACCGCCGCGTTTTTCCGTCACATCGCGCAACGCCCGCGTCGAAGAAAGATTAGAAACCGTATTGCCCACTTTATGTTGCAACACATAATCGGCAACCGCCACCAACGTATATTCTTCGCCAAACGGCTCTCCATCATCGGAAATAAAGACCAATCGATCCACATCTGGATCGACCGCAATGCCCAAATGCGCCCGATGAAACGTCACCGCTTTGGATAATTCGTGCAAATGTTGCGGTAATGGCTCTGGATTATGAGCGAATTGCCCCGTCATTTCACCATTAATCACCGTGACTTTACAACCCAATTTTTCCAATAACGGCACAATCGAAATCGCACCTGTAGAATTGACACAATCTACAACGACTTTAAATGCTTTATCCTGTATTGCTTTTTTGTTGACCAAAGGCAAAGCAAGGATTTTTTGAATATGTTTCGCAATATACGTACTATCCAATCGATATTTGCCCAATTGATCCACACCCGCATATTGAATATTGCCTTTATGAATCAATGCCAATACATCTTCTCCGTCTTTCGCCGAGATAAATTCGCCTTTATGATTCAGTAATTTCAATGCGTTCCAATCTTTCGGATTATGACTTGCGGTAATAATAATACCCGCTTGTGCATGCTCGTCCGTGACCGCTAATTCGACCGTCGGAGTCGTTGACAGTCCTAAATCCACCACATCAATCCCCAACCCAATCAACGTTTGCGAGACTAATTGACTGACCATTGCGCCAGAAATCCGTGCATCGCGTCCAATCACGACTTTGGATTTTTTACCTTTATGATGTTGTAGCACCCAAGTTCCGAAAGCTGCGGTACATTCTACGATATCCTGCGGCGTTAAATGCGTTCCTTGCGTTCCACCGATGATGCCTCTAATTCCTGAAATCGACTTTATAAGTGCCAAGATGAGGTATGTTTACAGGTTTTACAAATATGGTTTCCAGAAAAAAGTTGTAATGGTATGATTCTTAATGCGATATGTAATAACTTTGTTATCATAATTTATTGTGAATAATACAAACTTTGTGCAAAGTTAACCAATAAAACGGCGATTCAAAAAGATTTTGTGATTATTTTTTGTAAAAAAAATTAAGAACAACATCCAAAAAAGGAGTATTTTTGCCCCTCACAATTAAAACAGGCTGAACTATGAGCGCGTTATCGCATCTAGACCAACAGATATTTTTTTTCATAAACCATCAATGCCATATCGGTTTTTTGAATAAACTGATGCCGTATTGGAGAAGCATGTATTTTTGGTTTCCGTTATATCTTTTTTTTATCACGCATTTGTCCATGACGTATGGCAAAAAAGCATGGGTTTTAATGTTCGCTTTGGCAGCAACTGTGACCGTATCGGATACGTTTAGCAGTAAAATTGTTAAACCCATTGTGCATAGAGTGCGCCCTTGCAATGATGTACGCATTAAAAATAAAGTTAAACTATTGGTACGTCCGAGTTCAGGATACAGTTTTACATCCAGTCATGCGGCGAATCATTTTGCGGCAACGACCTTTTTATTTTTCGCCTTTGGGACAACTCGACGTTGGATAGGGATTGTTTTATTAATATGGGCGGGGACGATTGCTTTTGGACAAGTGTATGTGGGCATTCATTATCCGTCAGATGTGTTGTTTGGTGGACTTTTTGGGGCAGGTATTGGGTTCATTGCATGGGCGTTATATCAAAAATGCATTAAAAAACATCCAGAAATACACCTTATTCTATAAGGATGAACGATAAACGCTAAATGATGAAAGGTACAATTAATTGATTATCAATTAATTGCACCTTTCACTATTTTCAGCATTACTCTATCAAAACAGATTTATTGATAACCATTTTTGATAAATTTATTCAAACAATCTTCCCGCAATTGAGAATAGGGATGGGTTCGAGTCAATCGCTCCATCAAACTCGTTTTCTCTTGTTTTTTCAACCGAATGAAAAAATCATTGCCTTTTGAAGCGTCAAAACCTGCTTTATGCGCTAAAACAGCTCCAAATCTATCCGATTCATATTCATCTGCTTGTCCAAAAGGTGCAGTCA
>JBDLWG010000453.1:0-5754 GCA_039804385.1 Bacteroidota bacterium | reverse complement strand
TTTCTTTTAAAAACAAATTTTTTCTCATGACAAAGACGAAACTTACATTCAGTCTTTCAAAGTGTTGGAAAGCGCTTCAAGCGACAACAGTGGCGATGCTCTTCGCAGCAACAGTGCAAGCACAACCATATAGTTGTATTGGTGAAGTCAATGCGAATTTAGGAGCTACTTGTACAAGACCATTGTTATACAATGAATTATTGACAGCAGGTTCTTTACCACAGGCGGGTATCGTAGATGTCAAACGTAGAGGTGTTTGGAGTGGCGCAAACATTAGTGCAAGCGATATTGGCAACAGACTTGAAGTGCGGTTGACAAATGGTGCGAATACATGTTGGGGTTGGGTGCTTGTAGAAGACAAAACCGTTCCAACCTTACCGGCTTGCCCACCTAATATCTTTTTAAGTTGTTTGGCAGACCCTAATAATTTAGAAAAAACGGGTAGAGTATTGAGTGCTACTTCCACTGCACCTGCACCGAGAGCAGGTATAGATGCAACTTATACAGATTGTTCTGCTGCTACCGTTTCTTATACAGATGTAGTAGTTGAACGGGCTTGTACGGCACCTTTTTCAGATATTGCACCTGTAAATGCTGCGGAGTTGCTACAAATCAATGATATTGGATTTCCTGCTGCGCTGGTTAATGTAGTCAATGGTAGCGTTACTAAAATCATCAAAAGAACCTTTAAAGTAACAGATGCTTTCAATAATTTTACAACTTGCGTTCAATACATTTTTGTAAAGCGTTTGGATGCGTCTATGACGATTATCCGTCCTTTTGATGAAACCTTTAGCTGTCATCAAAATATCACGGATTTCTCTCCAAGTGCAATTGATGCACGCGGTTTGTTACCAGGTCATTCTTGGACGGCATATCCGATTATGTTTATCCCTAAAACGGGTACAACTCCAATCGTTTGTCCTGCGGACATCGCCGCAGCAAATGCATTATTGGCTACTTATGATACGATTCAAATCAAACCAGGTAATAATACTTGCGGCGTGAGTGTTACTTATATTGATAATGATTTAGCTTTGTGTCCAGGCAGTTTCAAAAAACTTAGAAATTGGAGATTATTGAACTGGTGCGGTGCAACCGTGAATGTATGTAGAACCCCTGCGGGACCTGTAAGTACTTCGGTCATCGAATTAGGCGAACAAGTTATCAAATATTTGGATTTGACTCCGCCAACTGTGAATGCTTATTACACGGATTATGTGACAACAAGCAGTTATTTGTGTACAAGAGATGCAGCAGGTGCTATCATCGCAGAAGGTGCAACAGGTGCAATCACTAAACAAGATGTTACAGCGCGTCAAACGACGAAACCATTTACCGATTACTTAGTAGAATTTGGCAAAAATGGTGTTGTAGGAGATGTAAGAGCTACTTCTGGCGTATTGGTACACACGATTACGGCTTTGGGCGATGCACAACGTTGTGGTGGTAATGTAACGATTACGTTGAAAGCAACCGATGGCGGTTGTGTTACACCTGGTTCCCAAGTGACGATTACGTCAAGTGACAACCGTTTGACGGTAGCAACAGGTTATCCGCGTTACAATGCGACAACAGGCGAAACAGAATACCGCTTTACAGGTTATTTTGATGTAGCTGCAACGCCTTACCGCGTGACTTTCACGGTAGCGGATGCTTGCGGATATGCAAAAGCAGTTCAAAATTTTGACATCAATGTTATTGATAATGCAAAACCGCAACCTATCTGTATCGAATATTTGCAATTGGCTTTGGGTACAGATGGCAAAGCGCGTTTGCAAGCTGAAAACTTAAACCGTGCAAGTACTGATAACTGTACCAATCAAAGAAATTTGAAATATTTGGTTCGCAGAATGACAGAGCATAATGCAGACGGTACGACTCAAGTGAATAATACAGATGATTGTTACAAACAATTTGTTGAATTTGATTGTTTCGATGCTTGGTCAACGAACAATGCTTTGAATAATACAGCAACGGCTGCGACACTTGGTATCGTAATGCGCGTTTGCGATGAGTATGGTAACTACAACGATTGTATGGTACAAGTGTTGATTGAAGATAAAGTACGTCCAACGTGCGTTCCTCCAACACCGATTGGTCCATTTGGCGATAACGTTATTAAATGTAATGCTTATTCAAACTTATGGAATACAGCACAATATGGTGAACCTACCTATTACGATAACTGTACGGCTACGATTGAAGAATTGCCAACTCAATTCAATTTGAATAACTGCCGTCAAGGTACAATTACTCGGAAATGGAAAGCGACGGATAAATTCGGTAATACAAACTTAGGTACTTGTGAGCAAGTGATTACGGTTAAATCGATTTCGGATTTCACGGTTGATTTTCCAGATGATTATGTTGCAAACTGTTACGGTGTGATTCCAACTTCAGAAGAAGCGAAAAATGCTATGTTGACAAACGCACGGACTGTGGATGGACATATTGAAAACAACGGTTGTGGCATTATTGCAGTAGAAGTTTCGGATAGAAACTTATCGGCAAATCCAGATGGTTCTTGCTTCAAAGTGTTGCGTAAATACCGTGTTATTGACTGGTGTAAATTCAATCCGAATAATACGAATGAGAATTTCAACTGTTATGGTAAGCCAGTCGCTGGTGACATTCATAGCAACAGTACTTGGGACAATGATTTCACAGGTAACTTACCTGCTTGGGAAAATTTAGCGAATCGCGGCAACGCACAAGAGCGCAAATTTAGAGATGCAGATGATTTGGATGGTAGTGCCGATTCTCCATACCGTTCAGACCAACCGATTGGTAGCCAATATGCGTACTCCGATGGTGTTATTTGTTACACACAAATCATTAAATTGGTTGATAATGTGGCTCCAACCGTTACCGAAACAGCAGATGCTTTGGAAACATGTGATTATGGTTCAGCAAGCAATTGTGCAGCACGTTACGAAAAAACGTTGGAAGCAACGGATCAATGTCAAGGTGGTGTTAGCACAGAAGGTTTGACGTTCCACTGGACGATTGCACGCAAGTATGCACCGAATACAATCGTTGATAGTGGTTCTACCAATCATATTTTGATTGCAAGTTTGCCTTACGATACGATTTACATCGTTAAATGGACTGCGGAAGACAAATGTGGTAACTCGGGACATGATGAATACTTGGTTCAATTCCGCGATTGCAAAAAACCGGGTATCGTTTGTGCGGTAGTCAATGCTGAACTGATGCCTTTAACAGGAAATCCTGCAGGCGGTGGAGCGATTGAAATCTGGGCGCGTGAATTATT
Organism: Bacteroidota bacterium; assembly: GCA_039804385.1. Lineage (GTDB taxonomy): Bacteria > Bacteroidota > Bacteroidia > Chitinophagales > Saprospiraceae > JAAFJT01. The sequence goes on along the minus strand of JBDLWG010000453.1, from coordinate 2,477 downwards.
TATATCCGTAGCAGACAACTGTACAGACCGTTACACATTGGAAAGAAAAGTAAGAGTTCGAAAAGCAGGTACAGGTACAGGCTATCCAGCAACGGGTTCAGGTGTTACATTGACTTGCGATGATTACAATGCAAATGCAACACACACCGTACAAGTGGAAGTTTGGACACAGGACAATGCAGGTAATGCAGACTTCTGTTTGGCAACTGTCACTTTGCAAAACAATATGGGTGCTTGCGGTGGTACAGATGAGCGTCGCGCTGTGGTTAGCGGTGGTGTTCAAACGGAAACGCGCTCGAACATTGAGAATGTTGCGGTTAAAGTTTCTGCAAATGGTGTTGCAGCAGGTGCATTCACAACCCGCGCAGATGGTGCATTCAGCATCGGTGGTTTGTCTATGGGTCAAAATTATGCAGTACGGGGTGAAAAAACAGATAACCTTTTAAATGGGGTGACAACGTACGATATTGCGTTGATTAGCCGCCACATTTTGGGTACAGAAGTATTGGCTTCACCTTACAAAATCATTGCAGCAGACGTAAACAATGATAGAGATGTGAATACAGCAGATATGATTAACTTGCGTCGTTTGATTTTGCACATTACCAGTGCGTTACCAAACAACAATCCTTCTTGGAGATTTGTAAACAGTGCTTATGCGTTCCGCAGTGCAACGAATCCGCTTGGGGAAGATTTCCCAGAGGTGGTAAACGCTACCAATGCAGCACGGACGAATACAGCGAATTTCGTAGGGATTAAAGTGGGTGACTTAAATGGCAGTGCGGTTGCAAATGGGTTTGAAAGCTTAGGCATTCGCGGTGCAGCAGGTACTTTAGTGTTGAAAACGGATGACTTGAATTTAGTAGCGGGCAAAACTTACACAGTGAAATTGAACGCAACGGAATTTAACGTAGTAGGTATGCAAGGAACGTTTAATTTTGCAAAAGGTTATGTGGACCAAATTGCGGTAACAGGTCAATTGCCAAACATGGGCGAAGGTAACTTTGGTTTGTTTGACAATGCAGTGACAGCAAGCTGGAATGGCAAATCGGCAGTAGAAACCGATGTATTAACATTGACATTCCGCGCTAAACAAAATGCAAAATTGAGTGAAATCTTAACGGTTGGTTCTAACTTGACGTATGCAGAAGGCTACGATGCAGCAGGTGAATCTTTCAGCGTTAACTTGCAATTCAACAACGGCAAAGTAACAGGTAACGAGTTTGCCTTATATCAAAACGAGCCGAATCCATTCGACGGTACGACGAAAATTGGATTTAGCTTGCCAGAAGCGGCAAATGCAACGTTGACGGTTTATGATGCAACAGGTAGAGTATTGAGTGTTAAAGAAGGTAATTATTCAACAGGTTACAATGCTATCAACATCAGCAAAACGGATGTGAATGCAAATGGGGTATTGTACTATCGTTTAGATAGCGGCAATAACACTGCAACCAAAAAGATGATTATCATCGAATAATAAAGAAATATGCTTTAAATCGGTTTTTGGGATGCCTCTCGGTGCGAATGCACTGAGGGGCTTTTTTGTTTTTAACATCTACCGCAAAATCGGTATTTTTATCGAAATCCAAAAATATATTTATAAATAAGTTGCAAAGTATTTTACAACATTCTATATTTGTGTGGTCAAACAAAAAAGGCGTTGTCAAAACGCCTTTTTAAACTTAAAAAAATCCCATATTGAATCGTAAAAATGTCGTAAAAATTACTCAACGCTAACAAGATTATAGCGTTTACTTTTTGGAACAAACATCATTTTTTTTGAGCGAGAAGCCCGTGAACAGTCATTTATTTTTAGCATAAACTGTCCCTTAAACCATCCAGACGCGGCTTACTCTATAATTTTTTTTTTAAAACTGTTTACCGTCGTACTGCGTCCCCCCTCAGTATCGAGACGGCATCAGCCTCCTGTCTTTTTTGCCTTTTTTTCGAGGCAGAACAGCGGTACTTTGATGTACGCTCTTTCCTTTGGTCTTTTGGGTCTGCGATACGCAGGTTGTGGTCAACACCATGACTGTAAAAACACGTCGTACAGGCTCGATACCTAATTTCCTATTTCAATAGTTAATTTCAATCGGGTTTTCGTATAACGATTTCAGTGCATACTGAAATGGTTTAAAGTCATGTTTTTATATGATTTTTTGCACTTGGTTGTGTAAAAAAGAGCCTTTGCTATGTCCATTTACAGGTGCGTAGCACTGCAACATTTGTAATAGCGATGACAAACTGTTTTGAAACCTTTGTGTAATGACCCGATTTCCGATTTACAGCGCATTAAAAAGACAACGCTTGTATGTAAAAGATTGAAAAACAAATGTTTGTGTACAACCTATCTTATTTAAGATAAAAATATTGGTATTATAAACTTACAATTATTTAAATCCTTTATTTGTAAATTACAAATTTTATCTCATGACAAAGACGAAAATTACATTCGGTCTTTCTAAATGTTGGCG
>JBDLWG010000452.1:0-2807 GCA_039804385.1 Bacteroidota bacterium | reverse complement strand
TAAAAAATAGTGAAAATCCTATTGGAATGCAAAAATCATCTGGGCGAAGCAGATTTGAATGGCAATTTAGATATTACCAAAGCTGATAATCGAAAAAAATTGTATTTATAATTTTTATTATAGAATAAATCATTTCAACATGATACGAACCTTATTTTTATCAACTATTTGTTGTTTAATGGTCTTGTCATCCTGTAAGGATCAAGCAGAAACGGAAGACGGTACAGGTTTTGCGGGCATGAGCGCGGAAGAAAACAATGCTCCTACATTCAATCGAATGAGCATTCATCCGCCGAAAAAAGTGAATGCGTTTGCACCCGCGCCTTTGACAGATGTAAAAGGCACGTATGGCATTGACGTTTCCAAATATCAGAAAACCATTGATTGGCAACAAGTTATAGATGATACATCTGAAGGAAAAATCACCTTTGTCGTACATAAAGCAACCGAAGGTGCCACTTTTCTGGACCCAAGTTTTAAGAAAAACTTCGCGGATTCAAAGCGTTACAAATTAAAATCGGGTGCTTATCATTTTTTCAAACAAAAACGCAAAGCGACTGACCAAGCAAAACAATTTATTAAAAATGTTGAATTAGATGCAACTGATTTTCCACCTGTTTTGGACATTGAGCCAGGTTGTGCGAAGTGTAGAGATGTTGAAATTCCGTTGAAAAATCTGATAAAAGGGTTGCAAACTTGGATAGAAATCGTTGAAAAACATTATGGTAAGCGAGTCATTATCTATACGACTGAAAGATATTATAGTCGTTACTTGAAAGGGAATTTTCCAAACAATACGTTTTGGATTGCGAAATACAATCAAAATCCGCCCGAAACATTGCTTTTGCCTAATACTGAACCTGAACGCGCCACGATTTGGCAATACACGCACAAAGGCAAAGTAAATGGTATTGAAGGTTTTGTAGATTTGAATTTCACCGCAGAAGATGTTTCTAAATGGTGATTCTAAGCATCATGAATAAAGGATTTTCAGGAATAAAGGACGGATTTGCTTGATTTTTGTAAAAAATCAAGCAAATCCGTCCTTTATTCCTGAAAATTCTTATTTTCGAGCTGCCATCACTCGCGCCATCGTCGCGCCAATATCCGCAGGCGATGCCACTACATGAATGCCGCATTCTGCCATAATCCGCATTTTTGCTTCTGCGGTATCGTCATCACCGCCCACAATCGCGCCTGCGTGACCCATTTTCCGTCCTTTTGGAGCCGTTTGACCCGCAATAAACCCAACAACAGGTTTTTTATTACCCATTTTTTGAATCCAACGCGCTGCTTCCGCTTCCATCCCGCCGCCGATTTCGCCAATAATCACAATCCCTTCTGTTTCTTTGTCCTTCATCAAAAGTTCAACCGCCTCTTTTGTCGTCGTTCCAATGATAGGGTCTCCGCCGATACCAATCGCCGTCGTAATGCCCATACCCGCTTTCACCACTTGGTCCGCCGCCTCATACGTGAGCGTTCCAGACTTAGAAACGATGCCAATATTGCCCTTTTTGAACACAAAACCAGGCATAATACCCACTTTTGCCTCTCCCGGCGTGATAACACCCGGACAATTCGGTCCAATTAACCGACATTTTTTATCTGCAATATAGGCTTTTGTCTTAATCATATCTTGAATCGGAATGCCTTCCGTGATACATATAATAACTTTAATACCTGCATCCGCCGCTTCCATAATCGCGTCCGCCGCAAAACGCGGAGGTACAAAAATGATACTTGTATCAGCCTTCGTTGCCGACACCGCATCGGAAACCGTGTTGAACACAGGCTTATCCAGATGTTTCGTGCCGCCTTTTCCGGGGGTGACTCCGCCTACAACATTCGTGTTGTAAGCAATCATTTGTTCGGCGTGAAACGAGCCTTCTTTGCCCGTAAAGCCTTGAACAATGATTTTCGATTTTTTATTGACTAAAACGGACATGCGCTATGATATTTTTTAATCTGTAAAAGAAAAACTTCGCAAAAGTATATAGATTTCTATCTATTTTCAAATTTTTTTTTCCTTTTTCACATCGCTACTCCATTAAACAAGTAGAACGTTTGGAGGGTTTGAAACCCTCCAAACGTTGTTGGCAATTATTTGTGTTGGATGTATTTACAACAAATCGTGGTCTTTAAAACTAAAAAAACCTGTCATGCCAATAATTAAATGGTCTAAGACTGCTATTTCCAAATATTGTCCTGCACGTTTTAATTGTCGGGTTAAATCAAGGTCCGATTGACTCGGTTTGAGATGTCCTGATGGATGATTATGACACAAAATGATGCCTGAAGCTAAGGCTTCTACCGCAGGTTGAAACACGGTTTTCGCATCTACGACCGTTTTCGACACGCCGCCAATACTAATTTGATGTTTTCCAATAATATGATTGGCGCGATTGAGCAATAAAATCCAAAATTCTTCATGCCGCAAATCCAATAAACGCGGTAGTAAAACATCATATACGTCTCGGCTTGATGTAATGGATGTATGTTGCCGCAAATCCGCAAATTGCCTGCGCCGACCAAGCTCAACCGCCGCCGCAATCGTAATCGCTTTCGCCACTCCGATTCCTTTAAATTGTTGCAATTCTTGCAAACTGCGCTTGCCGAGTTCGGAAAGATTGTCGTTGACGGAAGCGAGAATCTGACTCGCCAATTGAATCGCATTCGCCTCATGCGAGCCAGAACCAATCAATAAAGCAATCAATTCGGCATCACTGACGGCATTTTTGCCCTTTTCGAGCATTTTTTCACGCGGTCTGTCGCTATCCGACATGGATTTAATCGTCGCTTTGACCGTA
>JBDLWG010000451.1:0-9366 GCA_039804385.1 Bacteroidota bacterium | reverse complement strand
TCCTCAATGGAGATACTTTTTTTAAAGTCAATTTATCCAAATTAGCCACTTTTCACCATCGAACCCAAGCCGATTTAAGCATTGCCTTGAAAAAAATGAGTCATTTTGACCGATATGGTATCGTGCAAACGCAGGGCAATAAGATTATACGATTTGAAGAAAAAAAATATTGTTTGGAAGGCTGCATCAATGGAGGCATTTATACACTTAATAGGAACTTTTTTTCAAAACAAAATTTGCCTGAAAAATTTTCTTTTGAAAAAGAAATTCTTGAAAAAGCATTAGGTGACTATCGTGCTTTCAAAGGTGCAGCCGATGCCTATTTTATGGACATTGGGATTCCAGCCGATTACTTTCAATTTAAAAAAGATTTTCAATCATAAAAATATTGAACATACGGAGTGGCGGATTTTAAAACCCTCCCCTCCGTACGCATTATGATGAGTTATAAAAGTGAGCAAAACTTGCTTGGTCGTCGCCGAGTGTCATCGAAGTTTGAAACTTCGACGATATTGACCTAATTATACATCCTTCATCGAAAGCATAATCCGTTTTCTACTTTTATCCAATTCTATAATTTTAACTTCAACGATTTGTTGCAATTTGACGACTTCATTCGGATTGCGTACAAACCGATTTGCCAATTGCGAAACATGCACCAAGCCATCTTGTTTTACACCAATATCCACAAACGCACCAAAATTGGTAATATTTGTCACCAAACCAGGAACAATCATGCCTACGCGCAGGTCATCTATCGTGCGAATTCCGTCTGCAAAAGCAAAAGATTTCGCTTCCCCTCTGGGGTCAAGCCCTGGTTTATCCAATTCTTTCATAATATCATTTAACGTTGGCAAACCAATTTTATCATTTACATAACCATTCAAATCAATCGCAGTACGCAATTTTCTATCTGCAATCAATTGATTAACCGTTAGTTGTAAATCAGTTGCCATTTTTTCGACGATGTGATAACATTCAGGATGCACCGCCGTATTGTCCAAAGGGTGCGCACCATTCCGAATCCGCAAAAAGCCTGCTGCTTGTTCAAAGGCTTTTGCGCCCAATCGAGTTACTTTTTTCAACTCATTTCGACTTTTAAACAACCCATTTTCGGTTCGATACAGTACAATATTTTGCGCCAAAGCGGGACCCAATCCAGAAATATAAGTCAATAAATGTTTACTTGCCGTATTTAAATTCACGCCGACCGTATTTACACAACTTTCCACCGTTCTATCCAAGCTTGATTTCAACATCGTTTGATTCACGTCATGTTGATATTGACCTACACCGATGCTTTTTGCATCAATTTTTACCAATTCCGCCAATGGATCCATGAGTCGCCGCCCGATGCTAATCGCGCCGCGCACCGTCAAATCAAGGTCAGGAAACTCGGTTCGCGCCACTTCCGAAGCCGAATAAATGGACGCGCCTGCCTCATTCACCATGAAAATCGAAACAGGTTTATCCAATTTCAATTTTCTAATAAAACTTTCTGTTTCACGTCCTGCGGTTCCATTGCCAATGGCAATCGCTTCAATTTGAAACTGTTTCACCCATTTTTCGACTTTAAACGCAGCATCTTCCTCCTGATTTTGCGATAAATGTGGATAAATCGTATCATTATAAAGCAAATCACCCGTATCGGACAAACAAACCGTTTTACAACCCGTCCTAAAACCAGGGTCAAGTCCCATCACCCGCTTTTGACCGACAGGCGCAGCCATCAATAATTGACGCAAATTGTTGACAAATACGCGAATGGCTTCTTCATCTGCCTTTTCTTTCGACTTATTTTTAAATTCCGTCTCAATACTCGCCGACAACAACCGTTCATACGCCTCTTTGACAGCTTCCAAGACCTGCCGCCCAGATGCATTACTACTATTGACATACTCATCCGACAAAACTTGAATCACTTCATCCTCATCAGGCGCAATGCTGACGCGCAAAAAACCTTCCTCCTCTCCGCGCCGAATCGCCAACAATCGATGCGATGGACATTTGCTTAATAATTCTTCACTTTTAAAATAATCTTTATATTTAATCGCTTCTTCCTCCTTGCCTTTGACCACTTTACAGTGCAACGCGCCTTTCTTTTCAAAGGCATGTCGCACCAATAAACGGGCGCGCTCATCCTCATTCACCCGTTCCGCAAGGATGTCTCTCGCACCTTGTAAGGCATCTTCTTCGGTCGGCACTTGGTCATTCAAATACGATTTTGCTAATATTTGTACGTCTTTATGTTTTTGACTCATGAGTGCATCTGCCAATGGTTCCAGTCCGCGTTCTCTGGCGATGGAGGCGCGTGTTTTGCGTTTCGGCTTGAAAGGCAAATAAATATCTTCTAATTCCGTCAAATTATAAGTATTCACAATTCGTTTTCGCAATTCATCGGTTAATTTCCCTTGGTCATCAATGGATTTAAGGATGGTTTCTCTCCGTTTTTCCAATTCTTGCAATTTTTGGTACTGCGTCCAAATATCCGCGATTTGCACTTCATCCAAAGACCCCGTTAATTCTTTGCGATACCGCGCAATAAATGGAATCGTCGCGCCTTCCACCAATAGAGCCACCGTACTTTCCACTTTTCGGAGGGGCAGATTTAAATCTTTCGCAATGATTTGGAGATGTATGTTATTCATTTTTTTATCATTTATTTTTTGAAAAAAAATTTTTATGAAGGGCGCAAAAGTACATAAAGGTTTTGACCAAGTTTCAAAACTTTTGAGAAGGATTGTATTTTTACGTGTTTTTCGTTTAAAAAGGCTATCTTTGTCATAGAAAACTAAAAAAAATCGCATTGAATTGTTGATGCGTCAGCGTCAGATTGACCAAGCCAGTTTGTTAGAGCGGATTAAAGAATGGTATAATGGATTTAGTTGGGATGGCATTCATACTTTATATAATCCGTTCGGAACGCTTAATTTTTTATACGAAGGCGATTTTCGCAATTTTTGGTTTAGTACTGGTACACCTACCTTTTTATTTCATATCATGCGAAGGCATACTCAATTTACTTTTGAAAATGCCTTGTCAAGTGGAACGCTTTGGGACAAATATGATTTGGATAATTTGGATTTAATTGCCCTTTTATTTCAAACAGGTTACTTAACGGTTAAAAAACGCAATTTTGACACGGGTGAAATGGTTTTGGGTTATCCGAACCGAGAGGTTCGAGATAGTATGTATGCTTATTTAATGGATTGTTTATCACCACATTATACATCACAACCTGCTGAAATCACCGTTCAAGATTTGAGTAAAGCGTTTCAACGCAATGATTTAGCACGTGTTGAAGACATTGTGAATACGCTTTTTTCAGATGTTCCCTATAATTTGTTTGAAAAACAGGTGCGTAAAGATTCAAAAGATTTGGATCGATATATTGATGCGGCACTGTTGGCGGAAAATTTCTTTCATGGACTGATTCATTTGATGTTTAAATATTTGGGGGCGTTCATTGAGAGCGAAGTGCATACGTCAAAAGGGCGTGCTGATAGTATTGTTCAAACCCAAAACGCATATTTATATTTTTGAATTTAAATTTAATAAAACGGCGGATGAAGCCTTTCAACAAATTATAGAGAGAGGCTATGCGCGCAAATATAAATTATCGAACAAAATTATTATTGGTATTGGCGTTAATTTCAATAGAAAAGAACGAGTGAGTGATACTTGGATTGTGAAAGTTTTGGACTAAGATTTTATGCCTATTTCCAAAATAATTTGTACATTTAGACCTGCGTTTATTTTAAAATATAGGATTTTCGCTCCTTGAAAGAATTTTTCACCACAAAAGTACTGCTGTGGTGAAAATTCCATTACTTTTGCCCCATCATGGAAACAATATTGATTTTAGACTTTGGCTCGCAATACACACAATTGATTGCCCGCCGCATTCGGGAATTGAATGTCTATTCCCAAATCGTCCCTTATAACAAAATACCCGTTTTGGACGATTCGATTAAAGGCATTATTTTATCGGGTAGCCCGTTTTCGGTGCGAGATGCGAATGCTTTACACACGGATTTGTCTAAAATTGTTGGTCAAAAACCGATTTTAGGCATTTGTTATGGCGCACAATATGTTGCACAATATTATGGGGGTGTTGTAGAGCAGTCCGATAAACGCGAATATGGTAAAGCAAAAATTGCGAATATCTTTCGTCGTGACCCATTATTCAAAGGCATTAAAAAAGGTTCGCAAGTATGGATGTCGCACGGCGATTCTGTGAAAACGTTGCCAAGTGGTTTTGAATTATTGGCAGATACCGATAGCATTCCTGTTGCTGCGTACAAAAAAACGGCAAAACGCGGTGAAACACCTTTATATTGCCTGCAATTTCACCCCGAAGTGACGCATAGTTTGGATGGTGCGACGATTTTGGGCAATTTCGTTAAAAATATTGCAGGTTGCAAAGGCGATTGGACTCCTGGTGCATTTGCCGAACAATCTATCAACGGATTGCGCCAACAAATTGGAACCGATAATGTCTTGTTAGGTCTTTCGGGCGGAGTGGATTCGAGTGTTGCAGCGTTGTTGCTGCATCGGGCGGTTGGGAAACAATTGCATTGCGTGTTTATTGACAATGGTTTATTGCGCAAAGGCGAATTTGAAGAGGTCTTAACTTCCTACAAAGGATTGGGTTTGAATGTAATCGGTATTAATGCAAAAGATAATTTCTATGAAGCATTAAGCGGTGTTACAGACCCTGAAAAAAAACGAAAAGCAATAGGGCGTGTTTTCATCGAAGTTTTTGAGGCGGAAGCGAAAAAATTAGAAGGCATCAAATGGTTAGGACAAGGAACGATTTATCCTGATGTGATTGAATCAATTTCGGTACACGGTCCATCGGTTACGATAAAATCTCATCATAATGTCGGCGGTTTGCCCGAAAAATTGAATTTGAAAATCATCGAACCGTTGCGGATGTTGTTCAAAGACGAAGTGAGAAGGGTCGGAAAAGCATTGGATTTGCCGACAAATATTTTAAATCGGCATCCGTTTCCGGGACCTGGTTTAGGAATCCGCATTTTGGGCGACATTACGCCTGAAAAAGTAGCGATTTTGCAAAATGCAGACGCTATTTTCATGTCAAAATTGAAATCGCATGGACTTTATGACCAAGTTTGGCAGGCAGGAACGATGCTTTTGCCCGTACAATCTGTTGGTGTCATGGGCGATGAGCGCACGTATGAGCGCACGATAGCCTTACGCGCTGTCACGAGTACGGATGGCATGACGGCAGAATGGAGTCGATTGCCTTATGAATTTTTAGCAGAAGTTTCGACGGATATTATCAATCAAGTGCGCGGTGTGAATCGAGTCGTATATGATATTAGCACGAAACCGCCTGCAACAATTGAATGGGAATAGTTTATTTGAATTAAGAATTAGGGATTTTTAGGAATAAAAGACCGTATTTGGTTGATTTTTTACCAAAAAATCAAGCAAATACCGTCTTTTATTCCTAAAAAAGCCCTAATTCCTAATTTAAATAGCTGCTTTGGGTTTGGGCTGCATCCATTTTTTGCGCAAGCCATGCGGAATGATTTGCCAAATCCTTTCATGAAAATAGTACAAAAAAACTTTTGAGCCAATTTCAAAGGCACCAATTTTGGCAGCCATGCTCAAATCACCTGTAAAAAGCCAAGCCCAAAACATCGTATCTAATGTGCCGATGACGCGCCATGAAATGCCTTTCGCAATGCTACGCACATGGGACTCTTTGGGTAAAACGACTTCTGCACTCCCATTTGCAGCCGTTTCGGTTGAGTTCATCTATTTCGATTGTGGTTTAAAATTGAAAAATAAGATGTAAGTTGCTATGGTCAACGATTTTGCGACAAGATAAAAAACTTTTTTAATATCTCAACCTTTCTTATATTACAATTTTTAAATATTTCCTTACATCTTATGGATGAAAACCTTATTCCTCTCCAAACATGGCAGAAATCGACCGATGTTCATGCGTATTACGCAAAGCACGAGCGAATAATTTTGCAGTCGAAACCACTTTAATTTTAGGCGTTTGCTCTTTCAATGGAATCGTATCGCAGACGACTAACTCGGTCAATTGCGATTTTTCGATATTTTCATACGCTTTTCCACTCAAAACGGCATGTGTACATAAGGCTCGGACACTTTTCGCGCCTTTTGCCATGATGACTTCTGCCGCTTTGCAGAGTGTCCCTGCGGTATCCACCATATCGTCCACCAATACGACATTGAAACCTTCCACATCCCCAATCACATTCATTTCTGCAATTTCGTTGGCTTTTTTGCGATATTTGGAGCAAGTTACGAAATCTTTGCCCAAAATCCGCGAAAAATTACGAGCGCGTTTCACGCCGCCAACATCAGGGGAAGCAAATAAAAGATTGTCAATATTGGAATTTTCCAAATATTGTATGAAAATAGGTTCGCTTTTGAGGTGATCCACTGGAATGTCGAAAAAACCTTGAATTTGGTCTGCATGCAAATCCATCGTCATAATCCGATTCGCACCTGCGGCTTGCAACAAATTCGCAATTAATTTGGCAGCAATCGGGACACGCGGTTTATCTTTGCGGTCTTGTCGGGCGTAACCAAAAAACGGAATCACTGCCGTAATGTAACCTGCGGAAGCACGTTTTGCTGCGTCAATCATCAACAAAAGTTCCATCAAATTGTCGGATGGCGCGAAAGTCGATTGAATGAAAAAAAGCATATCACCGCGCACGGATTCGTTGATGACGGGTTGGATTTCGCCGTCACTGAATTTTGCAACCGTCAGGTCGCCGAGTTTTTGGTAATATTCGTCGGCGATGCGCTCGGCTAAGACTCGGGAACTCGTCCCCGTAAAAAGTTTGATATTATTGGTCATAATTTTGTACGATTTGACCGCGCAAAACTACTTCAAAAATTGGTTTTTTATAGAAAAAATCTACCTTTGGAACGTGAAAATCAAAAAGTATCTTTTAAAACTTGGATTTTTTTAGATGAATTGGATTGGATGGATTTTTTACAAAAAAAATCCATCCAATCCAATTCATCTATTCCATCCAAGTTTTTTTAAAAAAATACTACCAATTTGTATTTAAATAATTATATAAATTATTGAAAATGAATCAATTGTATTCTAAATTAAACAATGGAGTTGAAATGCCGATGTTAGGATTAGGCGTTTATGACATGTATGATAAGATAGCCGAACACGCGATTGAATCAGCAATTGAAATCGGTTATCGCCTGTTCGATACGGCTGCCATGTACCGAAATGAAACCGAAGTAGGCAATGCGATTCGCAATTCAGGCATTCCGCGCCAAGAGGTTTTCATCACCACCAAAGTCAATAATCCAGATCATGGTTATGACGAAACCTTAAAAGCGTTTGAAATCAGTGCACAAAAGATTGATTGTCAATACATTGACTTATATTTGATTCACTGGGGGATTCGGTTTAAACGCAAAGATACTTGGTTGGCATTGGAGCGATTGTATCAGGAAGGGCGCGTTCGAGCGATTGGGGTTTGCAATTATGCGGAACCGTTTTTGACGGAAATGGAAGATTATGCAGGGATTACGCCCGTAGTGAATCAAGTTGAATTTACACCTTATTTATATTTGAAAAATTTGCATGAAATGTGTCAATCGAAACAGATTTTATTGCAAGCATGGTCTCCTTTGGCTCGCGGTCAACGCATGAATGACCCTAAATTACTGCAAATAGCTCAAAAATATGGCAAAACGCCTGCCCAAATCTTGATTCGTTGGGGTTTGGATTTAGGTATTTCGACGATTCCGAAATCGGCTACGGTTCATCGATTGAAAGAAAATTTTGATGTATTTGATTTTAAGATTGCGCAAGATGATATGGTTTTGATGTGCGGTTTGAATGAAAATTTGCGTGTTTTCGGGGAAGACCCAATGCGCTATTTTTGATAAAATTAAAAACTTATGAGTCTCTGACAAATTTTGTGGGAAGGCACGTTGCTGCATAGGTTTCGGAAACCTTGAAGGTTTCCGAAACCTACTCTTTAAGTAATACTTTATTTATTTCGTGTTCCTTACGGTATTGTTTTACTTAAAATTCAATATTTCTATAAATTCGACCCAATGACAAATGAATATCTAAGGATTTGAGATGGATTGTTTCGTTTAATTGGTCAGCAGATGCTTCTTCCCATACTTTCTCCGTTTGTCTATAAAAACAAGTGACTTCTGGCATATCTTGCTCAACTAACACGTATTCTTTAAAGGAAGTTAAGGATTTGTATTTCAAAAATTTAGTACCCTTATCATAATCCTCTGTACTTGCGGACAAAACTTCTACAATCAGAATAGGATTTAAAATAATGTCTTTTCGATTTTCATAAAAAACAGGTCGTTCAAAGATAACCACCGCATCAGGATACACAAAATGGCGATAGCGCGGCAAATAAATTTTCATATCACTGTTGCAAACAATAAACGGTTTGGTTTGGGCTTCCAACAAATTATTGATATGCGTTGTTAAATTAGTGGCAATAACATTATGTTGATAACTGGCTCCTGGCATTTGTTTGATTTTTCCGTTAAAAAATTCGTGTTTGTAGGATGCCTTTTCTTCTAATGCAAGGTATTCTTGCACTGAAAAAAGGTATTGAGCGGCATCAGCAGTTGCAATTTTAACCATAATTGATAAATTTTTAACAAAGATACACGTAAAACGATAAGGATATGAATAAATTTTGTAGTTGATGCTTGTTTTTGGACTTTTGTAACTTTGTTTGTATGTTTGCAGGTTGAAATTTTCTTGTTCATTTTAATAAATTGTTGAGAAATTTAATTTTAGGATTCATAAACAATTGTAATGAAAGCGATATACAAAACGGATGTAGTCCTTTTCGGCGGCGGCATTGCGGGACTTTGGTTGTTAAATCAGTTGAAACAGGTTGGTTATTCAGTGATTTTATTGGAAAATGAATCGGTTGGTGGCATTCAAACAATTCATTCACAAGGTGTTATACATAGTGGTTTTAAATATCAAAATAATCCAATCATTGTTGCCAAATTAAAGCAGATGCGCCAAGCATGGATTGATGCCTTGCAAGGTAGCGGAATGGTGCAACTGACGAAAACTAAGATTTTTGCGCAAAAGCAGCATTATTGGACGCAAAATAAAACGGTTAATACTGATTTTTATGATGATTTAGTGGGCGATGATTTTAAAAAATTGTCTAAAACTGATTTTCCAACCGTTTTAAAACATCCTAATTATACGGGTCAAGTATTTGAAGCAGCAGAAATGGTTTTAGATATGCCTTCTTTGATAAACAATTTATATGAAAATATTACTGATTGTATTTTTAAAATCAAGGATAAACCTGTTTTTTATTT
>JBDLWG010000450.1:0-13863 GCA_039804385.1 Bacteroidota bacterium | reverse complement strand
CGTCGTTTGCGCATTGAAAATCACTTCGAGCGCGAATTTCGTCAATCGCGCCTCAATGTACCGCGCCGCCGCCGCACTATCGCCCGTGCGCACATCGCCCCAGTTACCCTGACAATCAATGAGTAAATCCTTCTGCCCCATATGCACCAATGCGTCCGTGATAGAAGCATCGCCGTGAGGGTGAAATTGCATGGTTTGCCCAATAACATTTGCCACTTTATGGTATCTGCCATCATCCATTTCGCGTAACGCGTGTAAAATGCGTCTTTGTACGGGTTTCAACCCATCTTCGACCGCAGGAACCGCGCGTTCCAAGATAACATAAGAGGCATAATCCAAGAAATAATCTTGGTACATGTGATTGAGTGAGATGATTTTATCTTCTTTTTCTCCAGTATTCAGTGCAACCATATTTTGATTTTTAGCTTTATTTTTACTGCAATGCCGCGCAAAGGTACACCTTTTTTGAAAAAAACAATAAACTTTTTGTTGAAATTACTTTTTTTTAAAACATAATGTTTTTATTCAAATAAATAAATTGCTCCATTAATAGTTGTCTGAATGTGGATTTTTGGGATTCTATGGATTATGCGGATTTTTTTTGACGAAAAAGCACTATATGACTTGCATTACATATTTATTTGTATATTTGCATTCTAAATTAAAAAAAATTACCATTTTTAATTCATTGATTTATTGACTCAAACAACTTACAAATTTTTTATCCATGCTTACTAAATTGATATTGCTCAATTCTGCCAAATTTTCAAAAGTGGTCTTAGCGTTTGACAAAACGATTCACACTGTTCAATTAGTTGGAGGAAATCGCTTTGGTAAAACTTCTTTGCTCAATGCCCTTAATTTTTTATTTGTTGCAGATGGTCGAGAATTAAAAACGCTTTTTGGTGATTACACTCTTCAGCAAACCTTAAATTATTACTTTCCCCGTGAAAATGAAAGTTTTATTCTTTATCAAATCTACAAAAATGGCTTTTTTACCATTTTGCTTAAAACTGAAAATGGCAAATTGGCTTATTACAAGTACAATCAAGCGTACAAAGAAGCGCATTTTTTTGATGAAACCAAGCGTTTACGAACCTTTAAAGAAATCGAAAGTAACCTTTTATTGAGTGGTATTGCATTGCAATCGATTGATAATGGACAAGATTATTTAAATTTTGCGTATAGTCGTGATAAAAGAAACAATAATTGTGTAGTCTGGCTGAAAACAGATGTTAAATCGTCGGGTTTAAATAATCCTTTTACAGAGATGTATAAATGTTTGGTTAAACCCAAATGGATTGATAATGAGCGTCTAAAAGACGCGCTGATGATAGCTTATAGTCGAAAAGACCGCAATGATTTGGAATTTTCCAAAAGTAAAGAAAAGGATTTATTAACTTTGCAGAGGTACTTACAAGAGGTAAAAAATATTAAAAATATTAGTGATGAGTTCAATTTATTAAAAAAATTGGTGGATAAATTCAATCTCAACCAAGAGCGTATTGATAAATTATATCATACTTTCTTATTTTTATATGAATCTGAAATTCAAAAAATTAAGACTAATGTAAAAGAATTAGATACGAAAGTAAAATCAGCAGAGCAGTTTATTACACACACCTTACAAGCGGAGCGAGATAGCTTATTTGAATCGCAAGGAGAGAAAAAAGTACTCATCAAGATTGAAAATAAAAAGCTTAGTAAGTTAGACGATAATATAAAAGAAAGTAGAGAAATCAGAAAAAGTAATTCAATAGTTTTTTTAAAAGAATTATTATCTAAGGCTCAACAAGCACAAAAAGATATTGAGTATGAATTTGAAAAAATTAAAAAAGAAAATATCACAGAAACATCTATAAATCAAGCTATTAGTAAAACTAAATCCGATATTATTAGCCTCGATCATGGTATTTCAGGTAAGTCGAATCAATTAATTCAGTGTATATCAAGTGACGAAAATACGCGTCAACTATTCAATCGAATCTTGACAGATGATATAAAAAGATTACCTAAATCTGTTATACAAAATAAAATTTCGACCATAACGGATTTTTTGAAATTAGCTGATGGTGTTATTAATATAAGTAATGTAGAACCATTAGCGTTTAAGACAATCGGTGAATTAACCATTGAATTAGATGAAAAAAAACGGTTATTGGTTAATCATGGAATTACGTTAGATACTATCAGAAAAACAGAAGAATTTAAAAAACAGTTAGAGTATAAAGAAAGCGAAATAATAACGTTAACTCGAAAAATTGATTTATTAGAAAAAGAGCAAAATTTCATCATACAACAGACTGAAATCAAGAAAACAATTGTTGATTTTGATACCGAAATAAAGAAATTAGGTACACAAATTACGGGTGTAGCTGATAAAATGACTGCGAAATGGAATGAAATCGAAAAAGATAGAAATGAGATAGAAATACTTACGCAGCGCACAAAGCATTTGAAGATAAAATTTGATGAATTAAAAGAAAAGGGTATTCTTCCTAAATCTAATACTTCTGAGCGTACCGATATAGACTCAATTATTCGAGAATTATGGAATCATATTAGCGAAGCAGAACGATTAGGCGAAGAAAAAAAGCGAAAACTGGAATCCTTAAAAAAATCTTCTGGCAAAACATCCGTTGAAGAAGTATTCATTCAAGAAGTAGAGGAGGAAATTATTGGATTACAGCAAAAAGAAGATAGCATTGAAGGCTTGTTAATGAGCATTTCGCAATCCTTTTCGGGTCCTGCTGACCGTTTGTTGAAAAGTTTTCAAGAATTTCGAGATGATATTCGTGCTTTTAACACGCAATTAGCCAAAATCCGAATTTCTGACATTCAAGAAATTAAACTTAATATTGAGGCAGCAAGTGAATTGATTCAAAATATTACAAAAATTCAAGCCATTCGAGAATTGCGTCCGCATGACCTTTTTTATCAAGGCGATCTTGATGAAGATGGACTGAAATTATTAAAACATTGGCTACAAATTGAAAAAAAGATTCCTTTTGAGGCTCTCTTTGACATCAAAGCAGAGATTATCGAAGGCACAAAGAAGCGTTCAATTGATTTTAGCAAGGAAATCGAATCGGGTGGCACGAATCGGATGGTAAAATTTATTATTTTCTTATCTATTATTAAGAAAATCGTGGTAGATCATGCGGATAATCGTGTTCCATTTTGCATAGATGAAACCTTGATGATTGACACCCAAAACCAAGAAGAAATGATTCGTTTTTGCAAAGAAAACCATTTTTTACCTATTTTTGCTGCTCCTGACCCTGTAAAGTCCAATATTGACCGTTTCTATTACGTCTTGAATGACCCTAATGCAAAAGATAAAACCAAACCTGGATACGTATTTGATATGAGTCTCAATACAAAAAAATGAAAATTAACGAAATTAATAGTTATTTGAAACTTAAAAAAGAGCCAAAACCTGAAAGTGCTTTAAAAAGTATTTTAAAAACAACTTTTTTTAAGATGCTCTTAGATACAGAAATCATTTTAAAAGTCAAAAGTGGGCGCGGTTATCTGTATGCAGTAGCAAAATTGGCTGAATATGAACAGTTTTTGAGTCATCATTATCAGGAAGAAGAAGTAAATGATGAAATGCCTAATCATTTGATAAATGCAGTCAAATATAATGATTCCAAATTTGGTAGAGTAGGCGAGCAACTTATATTTGTTAGAGGATTTAAATCATTGGAAATCAATAATTTAAGCATTGATTTAACTCAATGTAGTGAAAACGCAGGCGTGTACGCAATACGGTTGGAACAATTGAAAACTCAGCAATTATGTTATGTAGAAAACCTTAAATGTTTTCTCGTTGCAGAAAGATTATTGGGCAAATCGTACATTTATTTTCATCCTTATGGCAGACCAAGCAAAATGTTATTTGGTAAATTGGAAATAGAAAATTTATTGTTTTGCCCTGATTATGATTACGTTGGTTTGAATGATTACATCCGTTGTAAGCAGCAAGTGCCACAAACTGAACTTTACCTGCCTGATAATTATCAACAAACGATTCAAAAAAAGGCAAAAAAAGCATTACCAAGTCAAACAATTCCGAATGAAGTTTTGAAATTTCAAGAAGAATCCGTACAATATATTGTTGACTTATTACAAACAACAAATCTTTTTTTAGAACAAGAAGTATTATTCATATGAAAGGCGATGCCCAAAGTGTTCTAAGGTTTTTAGAAACCCATTTTGATGCGATTACCCAATTTTATCGGGTTCAAAAACGGGAAAATAGGATTGTTAAAGAAACCTTTTTTGAAATTTGTGACCATAGCAAAATCAATAGTAGGGTTTTGCAAGATTATCGAATCGTGAAGCCCAATGGAAATGGCGATTATGAGTTGTCATTAGATTATGAAAAATTTATTGGCTTCTTACTCAATGACTTTAAGCAAACACTAACAGATAGTTTGGTCAATCTAAGTAAGGGTCTAACCACCCTGTTTGAAAAATTGCAAAATACATCGGAGGATAATTATACTAAAATATGTATCATTCAATCTATTATAGATTTATTAAAAATATTATGTGATGATATTGAAAAAAGAACTTATCAACTTTGGCAAGAATATTTGGAGTTAAAGAGTAATAAAGATGGGCAATATAATTATGTGAGTAAATTGACAAAAGTAAATTTTTGGATTAAAAATCACATTGAGCCGTTAAATGCAATTTTAAATCATCATCATTCGGAATCTATCATATATACGATTCGATTGATAAAAAATTATGCTAATACCCAAAAAGAAAACCACCCTGTTAGCGAAATTAGGTATGAATTTGATAAGTTAAATGACCAATTATTTTTTTCGGATCATCATTTACAAAGTCAGTCAAAACGATTGACCGATACTCTTTTGCCATTATTGGACCGAATTAAAACGGAGCATAAAATTTTATCAGGTTTTATCGAAATTTTGAAGGCTGTAAAAAATAAGCAAGGGATTGAATTTCCACCCCTATTTCGGAAAAATCGTTTCGCACTTTATAATTTGGATATTGATATTGCTAAAATTTTTGAAAAGTATAAAAAATTGCCGCCTGTTTATGCAGAAGATAGTAATTTATCAGTAACAGATTTTTGGCATTTTGATAAGCAGCATTATAAATCATTGTTAATCAGACAGTTACCCTTGAATAATTTTATGTTATGGTGTCATAATACGCTTCATGAAGCCTTTGGAGAAGCCAACAAAGATAGATTTTTCGCGCTTACAACCTTACTTTTTGAACCCGATTTAATGGTGGAAGTCGGTTCCCAAACCATTGAATTAGATTTATTTCCTCATTCTATTAACGCACCTATTATCAAAGTACAGTATGGAGCTAAATTACCCTAAAAATCATCGCAAAATAGTAAGTGAACTATTAGCAGGTAAATTCATTTTGCAAAAAAATGAAGAATTATTCGACCCGATTGTTCAATCTTTTAGAGATTTCTACACTCGTTTTTTTGACAAAAGCTTTGGATACGAATTAAAAATAACGACTAAGTATATTTATTTGGTAGCTAATGAAAGTAATGAGAAATTATCCAGAAATATTACCTTGTTTTTGGCTATTTTATGCTATGAATTGGATAGAGAAGGTAAGAATTTTAATCTGGAAATCAAAACAAATTATTTTGAAACGGAGGAAGTTAAACAGAAAATATTAGCTTCTGAATATATTAATATTGTTTCTAACATAGAAGATATTGTAAATCTTTATCCGCTTATTAAACAAATGACAGACCGAAATATTGTTGAGCGAAAAAACGATAATAAATTTGTATTTACGGACGCTGTAGAAATATTTTATGAGTTTGCGGCAGATTATTTAAATCAAAATAAGGATGAATAGGCTAAATTTATCCTTATTTCGATAAATTAACTGTTTAAAAAATACTTTTTCCCAAAAAAACATTTAACTTTGCGCTCCTTTTCGCAAGAAGGGTCTCCGATATATAAAATTTTTTATTATTTAATCTCTATAAAGAAATTATCAATATGCCTTGTGGAAAAAAACGGAAGCGTCATAAAATCGCAACCCACAAAAGAAAAAAAAGACTACGCAAGAATCGCCACAAAAAGAAATAAAGTGAAATAAGTTGCCCTGCAACTTATTTTGCCTTTTGGAAGGCTGTCCGCGTCCGATATTTTAAAACCCAAAGTTTTAAAATGCCGATAGGAATGTCGAAAACAAAACCCTCAACAAAGTGTTTACAGAGGGCGTTTTCGGTATTCCTTTCTGCGTATGTTTTACAGTATGTTTGCACGGTGGTTTGGGAAACTCCAAAACGACCCTTTTTTTAAAAAATTTACATAGCGTTGTGGAAAAGGAATTAATTGTTCACTCCACAACGTCTGGAGTTGAGATTGCATTGCTCGAAGACGGCAAGTTAGTCGAGCTGCATTATGAAGAAACGGACAACGATTTTTCAGTCGGAGACATCTTTCTGGGCAAAATTCGCAAGCTCATGCCGGGTTTGAACGCCGCTTTTGTCGATGTAGGTCACAAAAAGGACGCGTTTTTACATTATACGGATATGGGTCCAAAACTCAAAAATGTACTTCGATACACGGATGGGGTCATGAACAATTCGATTCAGACACCAAGTCTGGATCATTTCAGAGTGGAGCCAGACATTAACAAAAACGGAAAGGTCGATCAAGTACTCGCTAAAAGACAACACATTTTAGTGCAGATTTTGAAAGAACCTATCGGCAGTAAAGGACACCGCTTGAGTTGCGAGATAACGATTCCCGGAAGGTATCTCGTGCTGACTCCCTTTGTTGACCTGATTGCCGTGTCAAAGAAAATCGCTAATTCTGACGAACGCAAAAGACTTCAGACGATTGTGGAAAGTATCCGCCCTAAAAATTTTGGGGTGATCGTCCGGACGGCGGCGGAAGGCAAAAAAACCGCCGAATTACATGAGGAGTTGAGCAACATGATGGCAAAATGGGATAAAGTTTTCCAACAGTTGCGCCAAGCCAAGCCGCCCGTCAAATTGATGAGCGAATTGGACAAAACGACCAGTATTTTGAGAGACCTCTTGAGCGACTCCTTCAATCGGATTGTGACGGACGACAAAGATGTGTTTGAAAGTATTAAGAATTATTTGAATGGCATTTCGCCTGATAGTTTAAAAATTTTGAATCTTTACAAAGGTAATAAACCAATTTTTGAACAATACGGCGTAACCAAACAGATTAAATTGTCTTTTGGTAAGAATGCGACCATGGTTTCGGGGGCTTATTTAGTCATCGAACACACGGAAGCGATGCACGTCATCGACGTGAACAGTGGACATAAAATCGGCAATAGTAATGACCAAGAGGCTTCTGTACTCGCGGTCAATCTGGAAGCTGCCGAAGAAATCGCACGACAATTGCGTTTGCGCGACTTGGGCGGGATTATTATTGTGGATTTTATTGATATGAAAGACCCTGAACATAAAAAGCACCTCCAAAAAGTGATGCGCGATTTTATGCTCAAAGACAGGGCGCAACATACGGTGTTGCCTCTGAGCAAGTTTGGTCTCATGCAAATTACGCGGCAACGCGTGCGTCCAGAGTTGAAAATTAATACCACAGAGCCTTGTCCAGCATGCAATGGTTCTGGGAAAGTCATCGGTCAGCGCAATCTGATGGAGGATATTGAAAACGATTTAGAAAATATTCTGCATTCGCGTCCGAAATCGAAACTCTTTTTGCATGTGCATCCATTTGTCGAAGCGTATTTGCGCAAAGGGTTGCCGAGTTTGCAGTGGAAATGGTATTTTAAATACCGCCGTTGGATTAAAATTATTGCCGAACCTGAGTATCAAGCAGCGCAATACCGCTTCTTCGATGATAATGAGGATGAAATTCGGTTAAATCAGTAAATCAAACAATCAGAAATTGCGTCAATGGTAGGATTGGCGCAATTTTTTTTGTCCTTTTTTTTAAAAAAAGCGAACCTTTTCCTTTTTTTTGTAAAATTTATTTAATTTGTGGCGGATTTAACTCCAAATCTTTACCAGCTATTTATAAAACCTTATTCATGATGAAAAAATTACAAAACGTTGCGTTCATGACGCTTTGTTGTGTATGTTGCGCGTTCTCGGCGCAGGCTCAACGAACCATTACAGGCAAAGTCACCAATCAAACCAATGGTGAAACCCTACCGGGAGTGAGTATTGTCGCAAAAGGCACTACCACAGGCACAACGACCAATTTAGAAGGTCAATACAGCCTTGAAATTCCGAATGATGTCTCCATTTTAATTTTCAGTAGTGTCAGTTTTCGCACCAAAGAGGTGGCTCTTGGCAGTGTCAACACCGTAGATGTGTTGTTAGAAGAAGACAATGCGCAACTGAATGAAGTCATTGTAACAGCTTTTGGTGTTTCCAAACAAAAAAAAGGACTCACTTATGCTGCTCAAGATGTCAATGCAGACCAAATTGGGCGTGCGAATGAGCAAAATGTCATCAATGCCTTGCAAGGACAAGTGGCGGGCGCGTTTGTGACCAGTTCATCGGGTGCGCCAGGGGCGGGTGCATCGATTGTGTTGCGCGGCATCAATTCCCTTGACCCAAACAGCAATAATCAACCGTTGATTGTTTTGGATGGATTAATCATTTCCAATGCGACCAATGTGGGTAATGTTTTGCCGAGTTCGGGTAGTAATGCCTCTGGAAGTGCCGAACAATTTTCCAATTCCAATCGATTATCCGACATCAATCCGAATGATATTGCCAATATCAGCGTTTTAAAGGGACCCGCAGCGACTGCTTTATATGGTTCTTTGGCGCAAAATGGGGCGATTGTCATCACGACCAAAACGGGTGTGGAGGGCAAACCGAAAATTACATTTTCCACCAATTACGGTATCGACGAAATTAATAAATATCCTGCGATACAAACCATGTATCGGGAAGGGACGCAAGGGCGGATTCGCGTCAACGCCGATAATTCGGTTAGTACCGTGAAATTCCAAGATTTTGGTCCGTTATTGGGCAATAATCCTGTTTATAACAATTTCCGTGATTTATTCATTTTGGGTGGGCGTTCTACGGCGAATCTTTCTTTGAGTGGGGGCGCGAAAGGGTTTACCTACTTGCTTTCGGGGGCTCATTTCACTCAAACGGGCATTGTGCCAAATACGGATTACAAACGCACCTCTTTCCGACTCAATGCAGGGTATCAAGCCTTTGACTGGTTGAATCTGACGACTTCTATGGCGTATTCCAATGCAGCCAACCAAATGGTCAATGGTGGAGATAAATCTGTAATGTCTGCTTTGTCATACCATTCCAATACGTTTGATGCGAATGATTATAAAAATGCAGATGGTAGTATCAAATCGTATGCAGGCACTAATATTGACAATCCGCGCTGGTTGGCAGCGTTTGCCCCGTACACGTCCAAAGTCAATCGTTATACAGGTCAAATAGGGGCAAATGCAAAGTTAACCAATTGGTTATCAATGCGTTACCAAATTGGGCTTGACCAATATGTAGATGTTCGCAAACGCGTTATGCCTGATGGAACGGATGTTGGTTCGCAAGTAAAAGGATTTATGGTGAATAATGATATTGCTTCACGCCAAATCAATTCCAATTTATTGTTTACCGCCCAAAAGGAAATTTCAAAAGATTTGAAAGCCACAATGTTGGTCGGACACAGCCTTTTTGATAGCAAAAGTGAAGAATTAGGCGTAAGAGGAGAAGGTTTAGTGATTCCACAATTTTATGATATTACCAATACCACTAATTTATTTCCCATTTACGATTGGACTCAAACGCGCTTGTTAGGTGCGTTTGGCGAATTAAATTTGGATTACAAAGGCTTTTTATTTTTAAATGCTTCGGGTCGAAATGATTGGACTTCCACCTTGCCGAAAGCCAATAATTCCTTTTTTTATCCATCGGTTGGATTGAGTTTTGTATTTTCAGATGCCTTGAAAATCAATGACAAAATATTAACTTATGGCAAAATGCGCGCTTCTTATGCCGAAACGGGCAAAGGAACGGATGCGTATTTGGTAGGCTCCTATTTTGAAAGTGCTAATCGGTTTCCTTTTGGGACGACTCCCGGTTTTAGCAGAAGTACCATCATTGGCGCGGAAAACCTTCGTCCTGAACGCACTAAAGGGATTGAATTGGGTTTAGAAATGCGTTTTTTCAATCGAATTGGTTTTGACCTTACGTATTTTGACCAAAATACGATTGACCAAATCTTCCGCATTCCCATTTCAAACGCCATTGGTTTTGCGCGATTGGTGACTAATTCGGGCGCAATCAACAATAAAGGGATTGAATTATCTTTAAATATAACGCCGATTAAAACAAAAGATTTTAAATGGGATGCGCGTATCAATTTTACCCAAGTGCGCGGAACCGTTAAATCGGTTGCCACAGGCATTGATAAAGTGATTGTTTTTGATGGCGGTGGCGGTTACATTGTCAATCAATTGGTTCCGGGCGGACGCGTAGGCGATTTGTACGGCTACACGTTGTTGCGCGACTCTGCTTCTGGGCGATTATTGATTGGAGCGAATGGTTATCCGACCGTTAATTCGACGGTTTTGAAAAAGGTAGGAAACGCTTTTCCAGATTTCACGACTGCTTTGATGAATACGTTTTCGTACAAAGGGTTGAGCCTGAGTGCGCAATTGGAATGGAGAAAAGGAGGGCAAGTCTATGACATGAGTAGGCGCAATTCCATCCGAAATGGCAATATCCAATTGACCCAATTGCGTCATGAATTGGTCGTGTTCAAAGGCATTTTGGCGGATGGAACGCCGAATACCAAAGAAGTGGAAATTGATGCTGATAATTTTTATCGGTCTGGCGCATTATACAATGCGACGGCAGATATGTTATTACAAGATGCGTCTTGGGTACGCTTGCGCAATGTTTCGTTGACTTATAATTTGCCATCAAACTTCTTGAAAAATGTACGCGTTAGCAATTTAAGTATTTCATTATCAGGAAATAACATATGGTTAAATACACCTTATGTTGGCTATGACCCAGAAGCCATGCAGACGGGTTCAGGCAGTAGTGCGTTTGGTTTTGCAGGATTGACGATACCTGCGGTACGGAGTTATTCGATTGGTTTGAATGCAACATTTTAAAAAAGGTTTTAATACAACTTAGATTTTTCCAAAAAAATGAAAATAGATATTAAAAAAATAAGTATTCTTGGCATCACTTGCCTTGGTTTGTGGACTTCAAGTTGCAACGATTATCTCGAAATCAATGTGGATCCAACCCGTATCAACGAGAGTCAAGTGACGCTTGCATCGTTGTTGCCCACCGTGATTGAAGGCACGAGTCAAGCTCAATTTAACTATGTGCGCAATTCATCAGGGATGTTGGTGCAACATATTACGAGTGTCACGGGCGTTGGCGAAGACCAACATATTGAAGTTCGGTTTGGGAGTGCTTGGACGAGCCTCTATTTGACGGCGATGACCAATCTGACGCTTTTGATAGAAAAAGCCAATACGCAAAGTTCGCCTCATTATGCGGCGGCGGGGAAAATCCTGTTGGCGTACAACCTCAATATGGCAACCACCGCTTGGGAAAATGTACCGTATTCGCAAGCGTTTTCGATTCAGAATTTGAAACCCGATTACGATACGCAAGAATCCATTTTTACCAAAATCAATCAATTATTGGACGAAGCGATCTTGGATTTGGACAAAACATCTGTTAAAAAAATGGGTGCGGATGATATGGTGTATGCGGGCAGTTTGGTTCGTTGGAAAGCGGCGGCAAAAGCCATGAAAGCTCGGATTGCAATGCAGGCTTCCGCGAAAGGGGGCGTAACGGCTGCTAACAATGCGCTTGCTGCCCTTTCCGCAGGTGCGATGACGAGTAACGCAGATGATTTTCAACTCATTTATAACTTACGCAACCTCAATCCTTGGCATTCAGGTGTAGCCTTAGCGAATGGCACGGGGAACTTAACGGTGCGCCATTCTCAACAATTGACAGACGCACTGAATGGAACTACTTATGGTGTTTTCGACCCGCGCATGCCTATTCTTGGTGGGCGTACGACTGCGAATGCTGCTGCAACGACTTGGATAGGCGTTGAAAATGGTTCTGGAAATGCTGGAAATGTAGATTTTAGTATCAATTCTTGGCATTCACGCAATCTTGCGCCGATTCAATTCGTCACGTTTTCGGAACAAAAATTCATCCAAGCGGAAGCGGAATTTTTGAAAAATGGAGGCACTACCACTTCCCTTGGCACGACTGCGGCAGGTTATCAAGCGTATTTGGATGGCATTACTACCAATATGTTGAAAGTGGGCGTTGCAGATACGGCGCGAACGCGCTACATGGCAGACCCGAAAGTGGCAGTAGGCGCGGCAAATCTGTCGTTACAATTGATCATGGCAGAGAAATCTAAAGCCTTGTTTTTAAATTCCGAAACGTGGAATGATTGCCGTCGTTGGGATTATTCCAAAGACGTATTTAAAGATTTGGATTTGCCTAAAAATCAAAGTACGAGTTTGTCCGGCAAATGGATTGAACGCGCTTTGTATCCGTTAGACGAGTTTAGCCGCAATGCAGAGGTCGCTCTTAAACATCAGAAAGCGGCAAATGTCAAAATGTGGATTTTTTCAAGATAAGACACGCCCAAGTGCTCATTCAAAAAAATAATAATATTATGAAAATAGTACGTTCATTCTTGTTCCTTTTCATCGTTGCAAGTCTTGCGAGTTCTTGCTACAAAGAGCAAAATTTTTGGACTGATAATGCGGTAACGACCGATAAAGCAGTACCTTTTATTTATATGTATGTATTGGATTCGACGGCATTTACGCCAGGGACAAAAGCCCGCGTTTTACTCGAATTTCATTGCAAAGACCCGTTGAAAGAGATTCGGTTGTATCAAAGTATTGGTACAAGCGTTGCGAATGCCCGTACCTTGGTCAGTACGACACCTTATCAAGCGGCTTTTTCGCAAATTCGCCAAATGGATACCTTAGTGTTGAGTTACACCGTGCCTGCGGGCAATGCGGTCGGCACAACCCTTTTTGTACATGGCGAAGCGGTGAGCAATAAGGATGTGGCGAAAGGCAGCTGGCAAGTGACGACAACTTCGAGGAGTTTTAAAACGAAATAAGTTTCGGAATACGCCGCTTAAGTTTCGGAAAATTTCCAATTTTCCGAAACTTAGGCGGCGTAATTTTTCCCCCAAAAAGCCAACCCTTTTGAAATCATTACGCTAATGCAAATTTGAAACTTGCAACACTTTCTATCTTTCATTTTACCTCAAATCGCGGTTTTACCAATCACATTTCCTGAAAAACCAGTGTTACATTATTGCCTGTGAGTCTCTGACAATTTTTGTGGAAAGGCAAGTTTCGGAAAACTTTCAAAGTAATGGGCAGCCGTCGCGCCCGCGTAAGGAATCGCACTAATGGCTTTGATTTCTTGTGCAATCACTTCGGGCGGCGTTTCTTTCAAGTACGCTGCTAAAAAGTTTAAAATATCTTGTTGTTGTTTACTATACATGATCTGGAAATGTTTTTAGATGTTTGAACGATTTTATCATATCTTTTCGATTATCCAACAGACAAACGATAAAAACAGGGTTTAAATTAATGGAATTGGGACGATTCGGCACAAATGGAAGCATTTCTTTTGGATTAATGCTGCTGTCCATCGCTCGGATCGCCCGATATGGAAATTGATGATGCCGTTTTAAGAATTCTATAAAAACGGACCCGTTTGTTCAATCTCTTGGATATTATTTGTTTTGCTGCAAGTATGCTGTCCAATGATTTTCATTTTTTCGTGATTGTTTTGAGCAATAAAAGACAAAGTTAGTCTTTTTGAGTGATATT
>JBDLWG010000449.1:0-5501 GCA_039804385.1 Bacteroidota bacterium | reverse complement strand
ATTTAACACAGTATGTTTTAAAAAATTTAAAAGAAGAATCGTATTTTGCGTATTGGGACATGTTGTGCTTGGATTTACCAAAACCCAAGCCAAGTAAAACACCTGTTTTAGTATTGGGTGGGGCAGAGGATTTTTTATTTGGCATACGTGATGTGACTGCAACAGCAACTGCTTATGGCGTAAAACCTATCTTTTTTGAAGGCATGGGACACAATTTGTTTATGGAACTGGGTTGGGAAAAAGTGGCGATTTGTATGGAACGTTTTTTGACTCCGCAGGAAGGAGTTGCCTAAAACGAAAAAATGGCAGCTATTTTATAATAGTTGCCACTTAACAAATATAGAAGGACACAATTTTTTCTATGGAAAGACGATTTTCAAAAGAATCATTCACACCATTCAATCTCTTTTTTGAAATCATCAATTTTTATAACAATGAACTTACAAACAATAGGTCTCTAAAAAAATCTATTTTAGCTAAAAATAACCGATAGCTTTTTGAAAAACAAAAAAACTATCGGTTATTTTTGGTGCGAACTTATCGCATTTTGACAAACAGTCACTAATTAGTGACCTTTTGCAGGAGCAGCAGCAGGTGCAGTTTTTGCGCCAGCAGCAGGAGCAGCAGGTGCAGTTGCAGCTTTTGCGCCAGCAGCAGGAGCAGCAACTTTTCCGCCAGCAGCAGGTGCAACAGCAGGTGCAGTAGCTTTTGCTAGGCTGTCAGCAGCAGCTTTGATAGCAGCTGAATCAACAGCAGGTGCAGCAGCAACAGGTGCAGCTTCTTTTGGTGCATCTACTTTTTTCGGTTCTTCACCGCAAGAAACTAAACCACAAACAGCGAAAATTGCCAAAGCTTTGATAGCGTTTTTCATCGTAAATTTTTTTTGATTACTTTTTGACTAAAATAATTTTTAAAGACACCATAGAGACAAAGGCACTCCAAATTGGTCACGTTTTTTTTTCGTTTTTTTTGAAAAAAATTTTGTGACGGGTCTTGACGCATCATAAAAACATTGTATGATTTTTCGTATTTATCGTAAATTATTGATTATCAATAATTTAGCAAAACATGTTTTCAGAATTATATTTGGTGACAGCAATTTCCGCTTTGGAAAATGCCGATACCATTGGAACACGGATGACGCGGATTGGGCGGATTTTCGCGGATTTTTCATTGGGGAGGAAAAGAAGGTTCCACTTTGGGAGCAATGGATGTACGGATTCAACGGATTCAACAGATTGGTACGGATTTTTTCAAAAAAAATCCGTACCAATCTGTTGAATCCGTTGAATCCGTACATCCATTGCCCCCAAAGTGGAACCCACAAATGAAACATCCCTGAAAATCCGCGTCATCCGCGTCATCCGTGTTTCCATTGTATCACAAAAGCACCCGACGCAAAGTATAGAACCCATCTCCGAATCATTCTTACCCATTTCTTAAAAAATTATTATTTTTGCCCCCAAAAACAAATGTTACTTCTTTTTATCTTACTTTACTTAGCAGGCACCGTTGCAATTGGTTGGTTTTCAGCGCGTTACGTGCAGAATGCGAGTGATTTTGCAGTCGGTGGACGCAGCATGCCTTTAATGGTAGTAGCCTCTGGACTCTTTGCCACTTGGTTTGGGTCGGAAACGGTCTTGGGCGCGAGTACCAAATTCACTGAAAAAGGCTTAATTGGCGTAGTGGAAGACCCTTTTGGGGCGGCTTTATGCTTGTTTCTGGTGGGCATCCTTTTGGCAAAGCCCTTGTACAAACTCAATTTACTCACATTCAGCGATTATTTTAAAATCCGATACGGGCAAACGGTTGAGCGCATCTCGGCAGTGATGATGGTACCTTCCTATTTAGGTTGGATTGCGGCACAATTGATTGCCTTAGCCACGATTTTGCATGTAGTGACAGGGTTGCCCATGCCCTATGGCGTTTTGATATGTGCTTTACTGGTCATGTTTTACACGTATATTGGTGGGATGTGGGCAGTATCCATTACCGATTTTATACAAACCATCATCATCATTATTGGCATGGTTCTTTTAGCTTATTTGATGGTGCAACAAGTCGGTGGATTATCGACTGTTTTAGCCAAAACACCTGATGGTTTTTTTAATATGCTACCTGAAGTGGGTTTCAAAAATCGGGTCGAATATTTCGTTGCATGGATTACGGTTGGACTCGGCTCTGTCCCACAACAAGATGTATTTCAACGCATTATGTCTGCCAAAACTGAAAAAATAGCCATTCGAGGCGCGTATGTATCGGGCGTAATGTATCTAACAGTTGCCATGTTACCCTTACTTATTGCCTTGTGTGGGAAGATTTTATATCCCGAATTATTGGTTGGCAATGAGGAAACCAAACAAATGCTTATCCCCAAAATGGTGTTACAACATGGTGGTTTGGGCTTACAAATCCTCTTTTTTGGAGCCTTGATGTCCGCCATTTTGAGTACGGCATCTGGGGCAATACTCGCGCCTGCAACCGTCATTGGTGAAAATATTATAAAATCATTTAATAAAAATATCACTGATAATCAATTACTTAAATCCATGCGCTGGTCTGTGGTGGGCGTTACAGTGGCTTCGGTGCTTTTTACGACGTTTAATGACAGTATTTACGAATTGGTTTCTCAATCTTCTGCGATTAGTTTAGTCTCGTTATTCGCACCCTTGATGTTTGGTTTATATTGGAAAAAAGCCAATCATTGGGGCGCAATCGCTTCCATGTTAGGCGGATTTGGGATTTGGTTTATTGCCCAATGTTTAAATACAGAGTATCCATCCGTTTTATATGGGTTATTAGGCAGCATCGTGCTGATGATTATCGGTTCGAGCGTCAAAAAATAAAAAAAAAAGTTGGTCAAATCAAAATGTAAGTGTATTTTTAGCCGAATTTTCAAAAAAATTATTAAACAAAACCGACAGGGTTACTATGAGGCTTTTGTTCCCAATTTTAGCAGTGGCATTGGTTGGCTGCATCGTATGGATGTACCTAACAGGGATGGTTATTGAGCAACCGTCGATTTTGCCCATTAGTTGCGCAGCAGCCCTCTTGACGGGTTACTTAGCGGCGGATTCTTTGTTGAATCAAAAAGTAAAAGACTTGAATGCGGTGCTTGAGCAACGAGATAAAGATAAAAATTCGTTGAGTGAGCAGTTTCAATCCTTGAAAAAACAGTCGGCGATGGGCGTTCCGCACACTGAAATGGAAGATTTGCGCCTTCGCTTGAAAACGATAGAGGATGAAAAAGCAAAGGTTCAAACCGATTTTATCGTGCATTCGACCACGATTGCGACGCTTAACAATCGACTTACAACCTTGAAAGCAGCCCATGAAGCCTTAAAAGCAGATGCAGATGCGGCAGGTTCGTTGAATAGTGAAGTGGCGAGTTTGCAAGAAGCGTTGACGGAAGCGCGTGAAAAGTTGACGGCGGTTGCATCGGAAAACGATGATTTGCGCGATAAAGTGGATATGTTTGAAAAAGCAGCGATTGGGCGAATTGCCAATGGCGCGATGCGGACTGCCAAACCACCTGTCGAACCCGAAGTCCAATCGGAAGCCCAATCGGATTTTTTTGTGGAAGACACGGGCAAACCTGAAGTGACATCTGCCACTGTCGAGCCAGATTTGGAGATTACAAATGATGATTTAAAAATGGACGAGCCAGCAGCGGCTTTGCCAAAAGCAGCAGAAGGGATTGTTAAAACGCAAATTCCAGTGGCAATGAAGGTGGTTGCGCCT
Source organism: Bacteroidota bacterium (assembly GCA_039804385.1). Classification (GTDB taxonomy): domain Bacteria; phylum Bacteroidota; class Bacteroidia; order Chitinophagales; family Saprospiraceae; genus JAAFJT01. The sequence goes on along the minus strand of JBDLWG010000449.1, from coordinate 1,760 downwards.
GATAACAAAGAACACACGGCGGCTGACGCACCTGCAATCCCCAAAATGACTCCTGATAATTTGCAAGCGATTGAAGGTATTGGTCCCAAAGTCGAGCAGATTTTGAAAGACGGCGGCGTGACGACTTGGAAAGTGTTGGCAGAAACGGATATTATCAAATTGCGGATGGTTTTGGCATCTGCGGGCGATGAATATCGGTTGTTAGACCCAACAGGTTGGTCGGCGCAAGCGAAAATGTTGATGGAAAACGATTGGGAGGCTTTGCGCAAACACATTGAGTGGCTCAAACCGCGTAAAACGAAGGAAAATACAGATGGTTTAGGCTAATAACCAGTCCCGAAGGGACGGCACTTGGGTAGTAGAGTGTCGTCCCTTCGGGACTTGGATCGGAGGTGGATGTACATCTCGTGTTACCAAAGTAACATCCCTTCGGGATTGAAAATGTGTCAACCGTCACAGCCCCATAAATAACCTCAAAAATAGGTGTTTTGCCTCAAAAATACAATTTTTTGCTACTTTCCCGTTTTTTTCACGCTTAATATCCAGTACCATGAAAATCGCTTTCGATGCCAAACGCTTGTATCACAATACAACAGGGCTTGGCAATTATAGTCGCACGTTATTGGAAACGTTGGCGCAATATTATCCAGAAAATGAATACCATTTATTCACAACAAAGGATAGTGATTCGCCGCGTTTAGATTTTTTAAAACAACAATCTTGTGTCAAACCGCATTTGCCGAAAGGTTTTTTTCAATGGAATGCAAGTTTATGGCGTACCTTTGGTTTGAAAAATGATGTGGCTGCGACAGGCGCAACGCTTTTTCACGGATTGAGTAATGAACTACCGATTGGGATTGAAAAAACAGGCTTGAAAACGATTGTGACCATACATGATTTGATTTTTGAGCGATTTCCAGAATATTATTCGCTTTCATCCGTCAATGTGCCACTGTATCGCGCTAAATTTCGGTCTGCTTGTGAACGCGCTGATGTAGTGGTAGCCGTCAGTGAGATGACGGCGCAAGATATTGAAACGTTTTACAAGATTCCGCGCTCTAAAATTCGAGTAATTTATCAATCTTGTCATCCACAATTTCATAAAAAGGGCTTTTTAACCACCCAAAAACGGGAAGAAGTGCGTCAAAAATACCATTTGCCTGATGAATATATGTTATACGTTGGAACGGTGAATCCGCGCAAAAATTTATTGACTTTATTAAAAGCCTTGTGCGGATTGCCCAGAACGTGTCATTTAGTGGTGATTGGAGATGGAACGGCGTATTTTAAACAATGTCAACAATTTGTTGTTGAAAAAGGATTGTCCAAGCAAGTTTTTTGGTTGCCCAAAGCCGATTTTGCCGATTTTCCAGCGATTTATCAATCGGCGCAATTGTTTCTATTGCCTTCCTATTTTGAAGGTTTTGGGATTCCGATTATAGAAGCCTTGTATTCGGGCGTGCCTGTTTTGACAACGCAAGGTTCTTGTTTTGCAGAAGCGGGTGGAGCCTATTCCATTTATTTGCCGCCTGATGAAGTGGATATTTGGATTGAAAATATTCAAAAAACATTGATTGACAATGAATTGCGCAATAAAATGATACAAAATGGGCATTTGCACGTCCAACAATTTGAAACTGCAAATATTGCTAAACAATGGATTCAATTATATCAACACACCACATCGCAGTCGGGAAATTTATTTCCTGCTTCACATGGTAGGTAGTGCATGAAGCCTAAAATAATTAGGGAAATGTTTC
>JBDLWG010000448.1:0-2706 GCA_039804385.1 Bacteroidota bacterium | reverse complement strand
GGACGAAAGAAATCGCGGTCAACACTTGGGCAAGTGGCGTGTATTACGCGACGAGCAAACAGGATGGAAAAGTTTCGACTAAAAAATTCTCTATTATTCGATAAATATGAAAGAAATTTATCATAAAGCCATTCGTTTTGCTGGAGCAGCGCATGGACAACAACCGTTTCCCGGCACTCAACAAACGTCTTACATGGTTCATGTGGCTATGGTAGCCGCCGAAATCACGTTTGCAGGACAGCAAACACCCGATTTTGATTGGGATTTGGCGATTGCTTGTGCATTGTTACACGATGTTGTGGAAGATACGCCGATTGGATTGGAAATGGTGGAAACGCATTTTGGCGAACGAGTGGCTGCGGGCGTGTCGGCATTGACCAAAAATGCGGATTTGCCCAAGCATCAACAAATGCAAGATAGTTTGCAAAGGATTCAAAATCAACCAGTTGAGGTGTGGGCAGTGAAATTGGCAGACCGCATTTGCAACTTGCAAGAGCCGCCCGCCTATTGGTCAACTGAAAAACGACAAGCCTATCAAGCAGAAGCAAAAGTGATTTTAGCGGCTTTGGGGGCGGGGAATGCGGTTTTGAAAGCCCGCTTGGAATTGAAAATCAGGGTATACGAAGCCAAGTGTAGGGTCTGAATTAGGATTTTTAGGATGATTTGGATTGATTTTTTTAGGATTTTACCCTAAAAAATCAATCCGAATCATCCTAAAAATCTTAATTCAGACCACTTTGGCGTGTATTGATTTAATTAAGTGATGTTCATACACTTTGAAAAATTCGGGGTCAAAATTGGCTAAATGCAATTGTGCCAATACTTTATCCATTGTTAAACCTTGTTAAATCCATTTTTGACAAACTTCTTTTTGATACCGTTCCCAAGAATAACGATATTCATTTCAATTTTGATTTGGTGTGTAAAATAAATAAATCTATCTATCCGATAGACTTTTTTGCGTATTTTTGCCTTTTCAAACCAAAAAATAAAATCAATTATGACCGAAAATGAAATGATTCTTTTACACGATAGGCTTTATGGATATTTGAAAAAAAGACATGAAGAAGACCCTACTTTCGGATTTGATACCCAAAATGAGGCGAAATCAAAAGGCTATTGGTTTCATTTGGGTCACTTGTTCTTGGTTTTGAATGGTCGTGCTAAAAATATACCTTGTTTTAGGATACACTATCAATACGGTAGTTCAAACTGGCTTTGCTCGATTGATGATATTCAGGGACAGAATTTGATTTACAAAATAAAATCAAATGAATTTAAATTAGAACAGCCCGTTGAATTGTTAAATAATTTGTTGCTAGCACTCGGTTTTTCAAAAAAAGGATATTGGATGAAAACGTTTCTCATAGGAGATGATTTTCTCCAATCATTTGATTCATTTATGAAAAATGAGTTCAATGAAATTCGGGCGTTTTTCAAAAAAAAACTGCACCTTTCTGAAACAGAAAAGGATAAGACTACAAGTGAATATATTGATACTATCGAAAAACAAAAGCAATTCGGGCATGTGAAAGAACGATACCGCTTATTGTACAATCCATCAATTCCACACTTGCCATTTGCACTATCTCGTTTAGAAATAATTGATTTTCAAGGAATTAAACATTTGGTTATAGATAATATTCCTGCGGATACGCAATGGATTTTCCTAACAGGTAATAATGGTTATGGCAAAACATCGCTTTTACGAGCCATCGCGAAAGGATTGGTAGGCGATGAAGATTTGGTCGAATCGCTTCCCGAAAAAACTCAAATTTATGTGAATGGCTATAATTGGAATGAGCCGTTTTCAGTCATGACGCAGCACAAACAACTCATTGCGGGCAATTTTCAAGTTGCCACTTATGGCGCATCTCGGTTTCGGTACAATAATGAGCCAATTAAAAACAAAAAAAAGACATATCCATTATTCAGTGATGACGCGCCTTTGATTTACCTTGAAGATATTTTAATCAAAGCAGAACGCGCTAAATCCGAAAAAAGAGAAAAAAATGGCATCATTCGATTTGATAAATTAAAACAATTTTTTTTAAAAGTAATTCCGCAATTGGTAGATATAAAAGTAGAATACTTTGAGGATGAATTACTTACAGATAATTATCAAGTTCGATATTATGAAAAAGGCGAAAATGGGGATGTTTATGAAGCCATGCCATTTAGTGATTTAGCCGCAGGTTATCGCAGTATTTTGTCCATCATCGGCGATATGATCGTGCGTTTGTCGGCGCATCCTAAAAATTCATTGGATGATTTGCAAGGCATTGTTTTAATTGATGAAATAGATGCCCATTTGCACCCGAAATATCAATACGAATTGCCTAAATTATTGTCAGAAGTGTTTCCAAAAGTGCAATTTATCGTTTCGACACACAGTCCGATGCCCCTTTTGGGTGTGCCTAAAGACGTGAAATCCGTTGTATGGACGGTGCATCGAACGGCTGCTGATGGTATTACCGTCGAAAGATTGGATGACGATATTGAAATTGGGCGATTGAGCGCGAATGCGTTGTTGACTTCCGATATTTTTAATTTCAAAAATATCTTTGCACGCGGCGCAACACCAGATACCATAGAATCTTTTAACGATTATGACCGAATCAAAGCCAAAAATAAGAGCGATAAATTATTGGAATTAAAACAGGGAATCAAGGATTTAAATATTAAACTATAATTTATATGAAACAA
>JBDLWG010000447.1:0-5335 GCA_039804385.1 Bacteroidota bacterium | reverse complement strand
CCTTCATTGGATTCCACTTCAAGCGATTTGCCTGTTTCGCCAGCGATTTTGGTCACCTGCTTTTCGGTCGAAAACAACAATTGTTCTTGCTGTAACGGCAAACTCAACCCACTCCCTTGATGGCACACCGATACATTTAACAAAGCGATACTTCGGATAACTCCTTTATCTTTGCTACTATAATGATACCCAACTCCATAGGTACTCTTTCCTGCCTTTTTATCGACCGTTTCATCGACTCACAAGACCCAGCCACTCCCTAAATCCTTGAGATGACGGCTGACCAACCCTAAAATCAGTTCGAAACGATACAACGACCACTCCTGACCTTTCGCGTAGAACCGTTCTAAGCTCCGCAAACTCCCGCCGACGAACCACCGACTTACATTCGTTAATGAAAAAAGTCCCGTATAAGCCCCATTTCCTTTAACCATATCACTTAAATGTGATAACTTTACTCCCAGAATCTTTTGGAATGCTTCCAAAATGTTTATTGTTTTTTCATGGGGCTAAGTTCCAACCGTTTCTTAGCTTTTTTCTTAAATCCGAACTATTTGTCCTTTAAATCTATCCACTGATACCGCTCTTTTAGCGTCCATGTGGCGGGGATATTGAAGTTTGGTGCAAATGAACTTGCGTCAAGTTTCAAACTCTATCCATTACCCACAGAATCAAAAAAGGTGCGTAGCACCGCAACCTTTGTAGAAAATCGGAATTAAAACCCGCGTTGGAGGTGCGGAGCACCGTAACATTCCCATCGTTTCGACCCCTGTTACGGTGCTACGCACCTCCAATGCGGGTTTATTGCTTGTTTTGCTACAAAGGTTGCGGTGCTACGCACCTTTTTAGGTTGCAAAATGATTTGAATGCGGATAATCATTCTGTGGGTAATGGATAGAGTTTGAAACTTGAAGCAAGTTTTGTGCATTTAATTTACTTCAACTATTTATTCAGAAAAACCTATTTATCAAAGCTCCGCCCAAATCAATGGTTTCGGCAAATCCATATTGCTCAATTCGAGGTGTAAAACCCGCCTTTTTTGTTGGTTTTCAGTCCGTTTGGAGCTATGCCAAATCAATGGTTTCATCACTAAAACGCCACCTTTTGGCACTTCACAAACCTGCGCTTCTTCTAAAAAAGCAGGTGATAAATTTTTTATTGCTGCTATATGATAATGACTTTTGGGAATGATACGCAATGCACCATTGTTTTGGGTACAATGGTCTAAATGAATTCGGATTGTAACGATATTTTCCAAATATTGTATGGCAGGTTGCACCGAAAAGTAATTTTCTTTAGGCAACCAATGCGTAAAACCTTCAACAGCCGATTTTTCTTGAACCGAAATCGTCAAATCTTGATGCCAATTGACAACCCAATTCGCTTTCACAGGTTTATCAAAATAAATCGCTTTCACAATTTTATAATTCGTTCCTAACGTCGCCACTAATTTTTTAAAGCTATCATTCATCAACAAAGGTTGAAGATTCGGAAACGTTTTTAAAAAATATCGGATAGCAAATACGTCATGATTGGTTTTAAAATTTAGATTTGTAACTTTATGATTTTCAATGGTTTGCAAAATAGTATCCATTTCCATTTCGGTAAAAATGGAAGGAATGATTGTAAAACCATTGTTTGAAAGCTCTTGTTGAATCATGTAGTTGAATGATTGAATGGGTTTTGAATTAGGATTTTAGGGTGTATCGCCCATTTGGTAGTCGGGAAATTTATTTCCCGCAATTCGCGGGAAATAAATTTCCCGATTACCAAATGAGTGATACCAAAGAGATTTAAAGAGACATTCCTGTAAAAGATTTCACGCGTTTATAACGCAACGTGCCAACAGCATATTTTTTCAACCATTCATCCGTAGATGCCAAAAAGAAGCTGCCTGCTTTTTTGGCATCTACATCCAAATTTTTCAAAACCTGTGCTTGTTGAAATTGATTGAACAATCGATTAAACTCGGTTAAATAAATATCCGCGACTCGTTTATCACCTCTAATGAGCAGCATATTTTCATCATTGTTTATCGTCGATTTATTGGTATAATTCGCCGAACCACTAACCACAATCGGGTCTGCGCTCAATGGATCCATCAATAAAATTTTAGTATGAAGAAATTCGACATTTGAATTTAAACGCGTCCGAGTTGTATTTTCCGTTACAACGCTGTCAACATCCATGCCCCAAGTGACAAAAACGTTGTGTTTTTCATTGAGAATCAAGTCTTTAGGTTCGGTATCGAACATCATAAAAACCAATTGGCTTTTATCCGTATTATCCAAAAACGGGTCGGTCAACGTTTTATTGATGCCAAAAGGCAGCGTAACACATGAAAGCGTTTTCGCCTTATCCAACAATGCTGCATACAATTTCAACGCGGTCAAATCGCTCATTGGACTAAAAAAAGCCGTCGTTCCAACTGGAATTTTCGTTATATCAGTCGGTTTAATCGCAGGTTGAATGGCATCAATCGCTTTTTGATAGGCTTGATGTTTTTGTTTTTGAACCACATCGGTTTCGCCCACTAAACCACCTGGATTGGTTTTCAACAAATTCCAATATTCGATATATTTGGCAGCTACGGTTTCATTCCGAAGCCAATGTCCGACGTTACTATGCCCATGAATACCCGAAAATGTAATGTTAGTAGAACCCGTCCAGACCGCTTTTGGCGTTTTGCCGCCTTCGAGGAACACCATAAACTTATTGTGTTGAATATCCTTCGGGTTTGCAGTGCGTTCAATGATGTTTTGCAGGGGGAAATGCGCTTTGTGAATCGCTTCGATAATTTCATCACGCGGTTGACTCGGCCCTTTTTCAGAAACCTTCATATCCAAAATAATTTGAACATCAACCCCCTCTTCAATCGCTTTTTTCAAGGCTTGCAACACAGGCACATAGCTAAATTCGTAAAAACAACACCACAAAGCATCGCCTTTTTTCGCTTGCGCAATGAATTTGAAGATTGCCGCCGACAAATCCCGACTCAACCAAGCTAAACCTTCCGATTTTTTCGGTTCTTTCATATTCAACGGATGGCTTTTGCCAAAACGCGCCGTGTATGCCCGACTGTTTGCCGTACCGCGATTGAAAAAAACATCGTGTTCTTGATGCGTGAAAACAGGTTCGGTCGTGACGACTATTTTAATGGGTTTACCTTTTTGGAGTGCGCCGATTGAGCCTGTCATGGGATAGAAAAAATATTCATACGATTGTTCCGCTTTAAGCGACATATCGTCCCAAACAAAACCTTGCATCGGGTGTTCCAGCGTACTCACCTGCGTATCGACGGTTGGTTCGGGGATTAAAGATTGGAAAACTTTGAAACCATTTAAAAATTTGCGCTCTTGGGTAATCATATCATGGCGCTCGATGGCAAAACCAAGCAAACCTTGGGTATTGGCTTTTTCAAAATCGATGGCAAATGAAATGGTATTCGTGCCTGTAACGGCATAGACGGTATAACCGTTGGTCATGATGGATTTAAACCGCATAAAATTTTGAATTTGAGTAAGTTAAGTTGCGAAGTTTGTTTTTTAATCAAAAATAGAGCGCAAAGATAGTGAAAATGTCAAAACATGTTTTTGATTTTTTCATAATCCTCCCAATAATCAATGTCTTGAAAAACGCCTTTGGTGGCTAATTCGACCGTCAAAATCGCGTCTGGATGCGCTCTAACAATCTCTTTACAACCATCAAGCGCGTCATGTGCCAGCAATTTTGTTTTAAAATGATTGGAAAAAAGAATGGGATTTCCGCGTTTGCCCGATAAAACAGGCGTTACAATCAACGGTTGTTGGTTTATAATCCATTGATTTTCAAAATTTTGTGCCAATAATTGATACATTTCAGGTTTGATAAAGGGCATATCTGAAAGCGCAATTAGGTACGCGTCTGCATCATCATCCACATTTAATAATCCTGTTTGAATCGAACCCGTCATGCCCGTTGCATAACTTGGATTGAAAACCAGTTCAATTGGATAATCTTTCAAAACTTTTTGAACCTGTTCGGATTGATGCCCTGTAACAACGATTATTTTGCCAATATTGGCTTGAATCAAATTTTCTATGGTAATTTGAACCACTGCTTTGTTTTTAAACGGTAGCAATAATTTGTTGACACCGTTCATGCGGCGCGATACACCTGCGGCAAGGAGAATGATATTTAATTTCATAAGTTAGGTCTAAATGGATAAACACAAAATGTGTTTAAATGCACTGTAAATTTCGGTCAATTCATGTGAGACAGAGAAGCCTTTACTGGTATGGAAATCGAAAGTTCCTGTATCATTGCGCCGTAATTCACAAAAATGAAAATTAGACGCACCCCAAAAATAACCGCCATAAAGGGATTGAATAGTTGGAAAATGGTTCATTAAAACAATCATTTTCGCCAAAATCACTTGGTCTTCTCGAATCGAATCAGGGCGTTTCCAACTTGCCTCAACCGCCATCAATGGCAATTCAACTTCATCGTCCCCATAATCACATTTGTGAACCATCCAATCAATTGTCGTTTGAATCGGTTTATCATCAATAGTTGTTTGGATGGTAACATTATGCGCTGTTTCGTGAATATCGCCCTTAGATGACTGCTTGATTTGATGAACGATTGGCGCAATAAATGAAAAAATAGATTTTTCATCTCGAAATGCATTGTAAATCCGAGAATTGCGACATTCATTTTCCATATTTTTGATAAAATGTTGCTCGGATGCTGATAATTCAGCCGCATCATGGAACAACTGTTGAAAAGCCGTTTCCTCACTGCGATACAACCATTCCACTTTTGCCAATGACTCAAGTTGTTCTTCGGAAATGAAATGTGGATTAATGGGTTCATGGCGCTCTATCGAAACATCATTTGGCACTTTGGTTATATCTTTGGTTTGCATTTCAAACCATTGAAATCCATAAGCAGAATCGCCATCAATCGAAGATTCATCAATCAATCGGAGCAACGTTGCTGCGGTTAATTGCTCAGTCTTTTTGCCAAGCGGCAAATAATCTAATAATTCTGCATATATTGTTTGGTGATTCACAATATATTGCGCAACAGATAATTCGCTTTCCGCTTTGAAATGCCAAAGGTCACTTACGCCTTCGTCTAAGGAAACGGTTAAAATGAATATTTTTGCCATTGGTTATGTTAATTGGTTAAAAGACAGACGCAAATTTAAAGCAATTTCCACGATTTTACAAAATTCTACTCAAATTTCAAAGGTGCGTAGCACCGCAACATTTGTAGAAAAAGGATTCAACACACATTCCCAAAGGTGCGTAGCACCGCAACATTTGTAGAAAAAGGATTCAACACACATTCC
>JBDLWG010000446.1:0-7152 GCA_039804385.1 Bacteroidota bacterium | reverse complement strand
GCCGTTCTTTCCGCTCCAACAGAAGTCTGGTTTGTTTCAGAACCATACCCGCCGTTTGCAATAATATGCATAATATTATCACGCCAATAGTCATCCCGTTCACTCGCTCGAATCCCATTATAATGGGCAGCATGAGCATATTCGTGATAAAAAATATCTTTAACCTGATCCGATTTGCGCGTTTCGCTGCCGTAATTGTAAACAATATCAGGGGCAAAAATGGCAGCAAAGGCACTGAGCGCGGCACACACCCCACCCAATACAGGACCAACAACTGGAATTCCCAACAGAGGTCCACAAACATTTGCAATAAGACCTGCAACTGCAAATGCCATTAAAGGGTTTTGAAATATCTTATTCAACATAGGAGCTGCCGCGCCGCCAGCCATATTTGTCAATAAAATATCCAATTGTGGAGTCGTACTGATACCATCACAAGCCGCAAATTCGTCAAATTCATGCAAGGCATTATTGCCTGTTGCAGCATACCAATACAATTTACCTCTATCGGAATCATTCGTAACATGTCCATAAACGACTTGAATGTTACTGAAATTCGGTCCGCTAATTCTGCCCACATAATCTTTCACCGCAAACCCATAATTCAAAAGAGCTCGGAAATCGAATGGCGATTCAGTCTCGCGCAAGCCTCTTATTGTGGTACGATCACTTTTGAATTTGACCCACATCCATGCTTTTCCTTTATAGCGTTTGCCGATACTAAAACAGCCATTATCATTGGTGAAAGCCTCGTCTTCCGTAAACCAAGTGTCTTTCATAATCACTTTCACCTTGCGGCAACCGTCAAGATGTCCTTGAGCACCATTGGGTAAGGTAGAGTTGGCAGGTAAGGCATCATCTACAACGGAAATACAACCACTTGGTTTCCGATGGTCTCCAGAAGAGGGGCAACCACAAGCACCCGTGTAAACCGTGCAAGTTGCTGGCTCCGTACCACCGCCACCGCCTGAACGAGGTGTTACCGTCTGAGTAGAATTTTGCGCTTCGGGGTCTCTTAAAATGTAACCGTCTTCCGTCGAATTACCCGTCAAACTAAATGCCGTTTGAATGAGGGCTTCATTGGTTGGAATGTGCAAAGGGCTGACAATTTCAAAAGCAACAGGCGGTTTGGGCGTGTTTGGTTTGATAACCGCATATAGGGGCGTTGGTTTATCCTCTGGGATGGCAGGGTCATGGTAATATTCCCCCATTCTTTCAACCTTGTATTCCAACGGAAAATCATACAAATTATAACTTACATTATCCAACTTTTTTAAATCTTCGCCATCCGCTGGCATCAATTTGATGTAATAATCCGTCGTTGGCAGTTGCCCGTCATGACCATAAAGTTGCTTATAGGCTTGATTCATCACTTCAACAGTATAAGGGTTGCTAATTTTTTGTATTTTATACATTTTTTATCCTGTGCTTCAATATTACGATAGAATATTTTACCATGCAAGTATTTGAGCTTATTTTTTTAATAATTTTATTTTTTATATGATTTTTTTGAATTAACATGCGTTTAACAATTGGTTAAGTACCTTAACTATTTAAGTGCCGTCAAAAAAGGATGAATGACAATAAGGTTTTTTACAAGATAACTCTAAGTTTTGGTTTTGAGTGAGAGCATCCATTTGGATGCTTTTTTTTTGCGGGTATTGCTCCTTTTTGGACTATTTTAACACAATTGACTACTTTTGCGCTTGCAAATGCAGTGTTTTTAAACCATTTTTAAAATGTTGCGTTTCAATGGTTTTAAAATGATTCTTTTTTCACGTATTAAAATGATTTTTTAAACGCGCTTGGCGCGTCCAAAAAGACAAATCGCGCTACCACAACAGCCTTTTACAACCTATGGAAAGCTATAATTCGCCCATAACCACTGCTTCAACCTTATCATCCGTCCATATTCCTGTGCGTTGGAGCCAGTCAGACATTGAACAAATGTTAAATAATCAAATAACAGGTGTGCTGTACGAAGATATGAGCCTTGACGGGGACGGACTCAAAATCAAGGCTACGAAAAGTAAAAGTATTAAAATTCGATTGGAAGGCATGTCTATGACCTATCGCGTCCCTGTGCAACTTTGGATTTTTAAAAAATTATTGGAAACCAAATTGACAGGCGTGCGCGGCATCGAAGCCGAAGGAGAAATTTCACTGACCTTTAAAACCGTTTTGAACATTCAACCTGATTGGTCGCTGCAATCCAAAACCGAGTTGACAGGCTATGAATGGCTCAAAAATATGGCAGTCAAAACAGGTCTCGGCAGTTTGGATGTGAAATATATTGCAAGTATCATTGTTGATAGGACGAAAAATGAATTGACCAAAAGCATTGATGCGTCGATTCGCCGAAGTGTTGATTTGCCATCGCGCATGAATGATGTGTGGAAAATGTTGCAAAATCCGCTTCAATTGGATGAAACCTACCCACTTTGGTTGAAATTAGTGCCTCAAACCGTTTCGGTTACGGCATTGACGGCAGCAGGCGACGAATTGACTGCCATGATTGCGGCTTCTGGTATGACCTCTGCCTTGATGAGTCAAACGCAACCTGTCTTTGAAAGCAATACGAATTTGCCCAATTTTGAATTGTCCAAAGATATTTTAACCAAAGATGATTTTGAAATCAATCTGATTGCGAATGTGCCGATGCAAGAAGCAGAAGCCATTGCTCGAAAAATGGCAGTTGGTCAATCCATTCAAATGGGTGGTCAACTCATCAAAATCAGTACTTTAAGTTTATTCGGACAGGGGCAACAATTAGTTGTAAATGCGGGTTTTACAGGCAATTATAGTGGTAATGTTTCTTTAATAGGTACGCCTGTATTCGACGAGACCACGAATATGTTACGACTTGAAAATGTTAATTATGAATTAAGTGATATAAATTTTTTGTTGCGCAGTGCCTTATGGTTGTTTGAAGGTGTGATTGCAAAAAAAATTAAGGAAAAAACGACGATTCCGATTGGTAGCCAATTGAATGAAATAAAAGTGACCATGAATGAGAAATTACAAAATTATGTTTTGAATAATTTCACTACGATTAATGGACAAGTGGAGCATTTGAATATTAAACAATTGGAAATTACGACGGATGGGATTAAAATTCAAACACATGCAACTGGCAGACTTGGCGTACAAATTTCTGGATTAGGTGGTTATTAAAAAATCAAAAAGCATCAAATGAATTGGAATCATTTTTTATATGTTGAATTTCCAACCTTGTTGGAAAATTTAAAAGCCGATACGAAACCTCAGTGGGGGCAAATGTCCGCACAACATATGGCAGAACATGTTGCTTTCGCGCTCAGTTTTTCCAATGGAAAGCGGGAAATGCAAGTCGTTGGCGATGCGACACCTGAAAAATTGGCGTATCGCAAGCAGCGTTTTTTTGAAAAATTCGTGCCGATGCCGAAAGGTTTTCAACTTTTATTCACTGCTTTGCCGCGTTTGCATGAAGCGGATTTTGAAACTGCCCAAGAACAAGTGTTGGCACAATTGGAGCGTTTGCAAGATTATTTGGCAGAACATCCTGATATTCAGCCGATTCATCCCTATTTTGGTGCGCTCAATGGGGCGGAGTGGGAGGAATTTCATGCTCGGCACTTGTTGCATCATTGCGTTCAATTCGGTTTGACGACGGCACAAGGTTATTAAAATCGTCTGAATTAGGATTTTTAGGATTTGATTAGGATTGATTTGATTTTCAAGCTATTATAACGATTATAACGTTTGGAGGGTTTCAAACCCTCCAAACGTTGTTGTCGATTATTTAACATTAACCACTTAAATCTTTTAAAATCAATCCTAATCAAATCTTGAAAATCCTAATTCAGACCACTTTATTCCTGATTCTAAAAAAGCATTTTCCAATGAAGCAATGGGTTGAATTTCAAAATTTAAATCGGATTTCCTATCGGGCGGCATGGGATTATCAAACCATTTTGCAAAAAGAATTGATTGCCAATAAGTTAGCGCATCGATTGTCCGATGGTAAATATCCGCTTGATTATCCGCAAAAACATTATTTGTTGTTTTGCGAACATCCGCCTGTTTACACTTTGGGCAAAAGTGGTTCTATGGCACATTTGTTATTGGATGAAGCGGCATTAGCGGCGCAATCCATTGATTTTTTTAAAATCAATCGCGGGGGCGATATCACTTTCCACGGTTTGGGGCAAATTGTTGGTTATCCGATTTTCGATTTAGATTTATTTTTTACGGATGTTCATAAATATGTGCGATTGTTGGAGGAAGCCGTCATTTTAACGCTTAAAATGTATGGTTTGAATGGAATACGCATTAAAAATTTTACAGGTGTTTGGCTTGAACCAAAGGTCGAAAATGAACCTTTTCGCAAAATTTGTGCGATAGGCGTACACATCAGTCGGTGGGTGACGTTACATGGATTCGCGTTTAACATCCATACAGATTTGCAATATTTCAAAAACATCGTTCCTTGCGGGATTGATGATGCCGATAAATCGGTCACCAGTTTATCCGCAGAGTTGGGTTATACGGTTTCAATGGCTGCTGTTCAAGCGCAATTGAAACAACATTTTGCCGATTTATTTCAATTTGAATTTTTATAAAACATTGATTTTAAATAATTTAAATATTATTAAAAAAATGAAAAAAGATATACCAAATTTAAAAGTAGAAGATTTAGCGATAGCTATTGTTCCACAGGAAGACGCACAACCTAATGATGAATTATGGGAAGTGTATATCCTCAATTTGAAAGAGGAGCCGATTCAAAATGTATTAATCGCTTCTCGCGGATACGGAGAAATCAATGGTGAAATCGTGAAAACCAGTACGTTGCGCCATTTTTTTGAAGCAATTGGCGGTTTGCAAATTTTAAAAATCGAACCAATTCAAACCAGATTGTTTGAAATTGCGAATGAATATTGGGTGAGTTTCACCTTTGGTGGCAATATGTATGATAAAAAATATGTTTTTGTTGCAGGGAGCATTGATAGTGCTTATTTTACCCGCATTCCCTTTTTAAATCGAAAAGGAGTGATGATTCGTTGATTTTAAACACTTTATAATTAGCATAAAAATTTAAATGAATGAAGTCTAATTCAAAAACGCCTGCAAAAACGGTAGAAAAAAAGGAAGTGACACTGCCCGCCAAAAAAATCACGGATAGTCGCACGATTATGACTGAAATGATTATGCCCAATGATACCAATCCAATGGGCAACCTCATGGGTGGTAATTTGTTGCGGTGGATGGATATTGCGGCGGCGGTTTGTGCGGGCAAACATTGTGCTTCGCATGTGGTGACGGCATCGGTTGACCATGTTTCGTTCACCAAAGCGATTCATAACGGCGATGTGATTACGATAGAAGCGGTTGTAACGCGGTCGTTCAATACGTCCGTAGAAATTTTTGTGGAAGTGTCGGCTGCCAATGTCAAAGGTGGCGATTTGCGCAGGTGCAATCATGCGTATTTTACCTTCGTTGGTTTGGAGGATGGTACTTTTCAACCACAACCTGTGCCACAAGTCATTCCGTTGACGGGCGAAGAGGAAAAACAATTTGAAGAAGCCTTAAAACGACGTGAATTGCGTTTGATATTGAGTGGGCGCATGAAACCACAAGATTCTATCTCTTTGAAAAATCTTTTGAGCCTCCCGAATGGATAATTTAAAGACATAACTGCCTTGTAATCAATGGTTTATAAGGCAGTTATGTCTTATGCAGCAATTTCCACTTTGGGAAATTTTTGAAATAGGATGTGTATGATTGGAATGATAAAAAGGATATTTTGAGTCAATTTTTGCGCTTTTGAACTAAAAATATCCTTTTTATCCTTCAAATCATACACATCCTATTTCAAAAATTTTCCAAAGCGGAAATTGCTGAGTTTTATATACTTTGCATTGTATCGCAGAACTATTCTTTTGCTTAAAAGTTGTGTATTGCATCAATCATTTAAAAAAAATCAAGACAAAGACACACCATTTTTCAAAAACTTTGCATCTATGTATTTGTAAGCAATTCTGGAATCCATTACACTTTTGTCAAAAATCGCTCAAAAAATCTTAAAAAGTTCTCGAAGCAATGGCTGAAATGAACCTTTCCTCTGGCAAATCGCACCACAAAAGCGGTTTGCGAGCCAAAAAAATGTCCACTCGCGTCGATTTGACTTCGATGGTGGATTTATAAAACATTTTTATTTTTTAAAATTATAATTATTTCAAAATGAATAAGTTAGATACGAAAGGGCTTCACCTCAATGACATTATTTTTCAAAATCGGAATCAATCTTATGGTGCGTATGTATTGCGCAAATTGTATGATGGACACGTTTTGAAATCGGGCGTAATCGCGGTTACGTTATTTCTTGCTTGTTTTTTGATACCTAAATGGTTGAGCAAATCGTCCGATGTGAAAATGGTGGACAAAAATACGGTTGTGGAATTATTGCCGCCGCCTGCATCGGATCTTGCAGCACCGCCGCCGCCACCACCTCCTCCGCCACCACCGCCCGCGCCCAAAGTGGCTACGATTATTTTTTTGCCACCTGTTGTCAAAAGAGATGAAAATGTGCCAAAAGATGAGCCACCACCGCGTCAAGAGGAAATGAAGGATATCGTCATTTCTGATAAAAACGAAAAAGGCGATGTGGGCGCGAAAGAAGTTGTGAAAGAGCCTGCAAAAGTGGTTCTGCCACCACCGCCGCCGCCACCTTTTGTGCCAAAAGATGTCGAAAAAGAGACTGAAGTTATTTTCACAATCGTTGAACAAATGCCTGAATACGCTCAAGGTTTACCTGCGATGTTCAAATATTTGAGTGAAAACATCAAATATCCTGCGGTAGCGCGGGAAAATGGCATTGAAGGAACAGTTTATCTTGGTTTTGTGGTCGATATAGATGGCAGTATTACGAATGTGACGGTTAAACGCGGTGTTTCGGGCGGATGTAGTGAGGAGGCGATTCGAGTGGTACAAAGTATGCCGAAATGGAGAGCGGGAAAACAGCAAGGCAGACCCGTAAAAGTGAATTTCACCTTACCGATTAAGTTCAAATTAGATTGAAATAATTATTCGTAATATGTGTGTGATACAATTGGAACGCGGATGACGCGGATTGGGCGGATTTGCACGGATTTTTTTTTAAAATCCGTGCAA
>JBDLWG010000445.1:0-4710 GCA_039804385.1 Bacteroidota bacterium | reverse complement strand
GTTTGCAAAACGGCTGAAATTTTTTCTTGTTTAGCCTTTTGTGCATTTTGTTGGGCTTCGGATTCTGCTTTGAATTGCGCTTCCGATTTGACATCTAACAATTTGATGCCATACGTAATTTTCTTCACATTCGCCAATTGAGGAGGCTTTACTTTCATCGTATCTGTCAATTGCACGACATTCGACGTATCGCCCACCCGCATTTTCAAAATCGCCTCATTTAATGGTTTAATAGTGCCATCCGCAGCATTATCCATCTTTTGCGGGTCTTTCATCGGCATTCTTACGGTATCACCTTGCTCGCGGCTCGAAAATACAACCGAATCATCGTATCGAACCGTAAGATGACAATAAGCATATTGACCAGGTTTAGGTGATTTTTTACAAGCAATCGTAGTCAAAAGACTTGCCGCGCCAAGCAGCAAAAACGTTTTTTTCATTATAATTTTTAAAAATTTAAATGATTGATATGGATTTGTTTTAATGATAGTTTAATTTAAACCTACCAAGGTTCATTCAATTTATCCTTGTAACGGGGCAAAACTTCTTTCAACCGCGCCACAGTCGCCTTCAAACCCGCAAAGGAAAAGCCACCCGAAGCATTTTTATGTCCACCGCCTTTGAAATGCTCCTTACAAATTTCTTGCACATTGAAATCGCCTTTGGAGCGCAACGAAATTTTAACAATCGTGGGTTGTTCTGCAATGAAAGCTGCCATTTTGACATTTTTCAAAGTCATCAAATAATTAACAATGCCTTCAGTATCACCGCGTTGTATATCAAATAAATCGTAATCTGCTTTCGTCAACGTGATAATACCTGTTTTAAATTCGTCCAAAATCTCCATGCGGCGATTGAGGCAATACCCCAAAAGGCGCAATTGTTTTTCGGGCAATCGATTGAAAATCAAGTCTTGCAACACATAATCATTCACGCCATGCTCCAACATGTCGGCAACCGTGCGAAATAATTTCGGCGAAGTCCCAAATTTAAACGAACCCGTATCCGTCACGATACCCGTATAAAGGCATTCGCCAATCCTTTTATCCAAGTACGCTGCATCGCCCATCATCTTGATAAAATCCCAAACCAACTCACTCGTACTACTCGCTGTCGTGTCCGAAAGGATGAAATCGGCATAACCCTCTGGATTGAGGTGGTGGTCAATCATCGCTTTGTAGGTTCTCGGCAACGAATTAATGACTTCCCCCATTTTATCAACGCGGTCTAAAGCATTGAAATCCAATGTAAAAATAATATCAGCCTGCTCCAAATGCCGATTAACGGTTTCGGGTTCGATATCATGTATCAATATTTTATCACTGTCCTGCATCCAAGCAAAAACCAATGGATACTCGGACGGAAACGCGATTCGGACATTGTGTCCAAACTGTATCAAATAATGATACAATCCCAAAGAAGAACCAATTGCATCACCGTCTGGGTTGCGGTGCGAAGTGATTACAATATCTTTGGGCATGTCTAACAATTTTTTTAACTCTTTAATCTGCTCTTGCACGGTTTCTGTTCCGATTTTTTGTGAACTGGATTGCCGAAAAATGGCGAGGCAAATGTCGTTAAATTTTGCAGCATTGTGGAATGGATAGGGTGGATTTTGGGCAATTTGAATGGATTTTTTTTTTTCGCTCTTTCATGAAGCAATATTATTTTGATTTAAAATTAAATTCAAAATAATATTTTAAAAAATAGGAAAATGATATGCAGAACGCAGCGTTCTAAAATGTCAAAAAGTAGGAAAGTAAGTTGGTGGTGTTCCTATTTTTTCTAATTTTGCTGCTTCATTTCATCTAATTTCATCCATTATGTCTATTCACATTTCCGCGCCAGGGCGCATTTGCCTTTTTGGTGAACATCAAGATTATTTAGGCTTGCCCGTTATTGCAGCAGCCATTTCAAAACGAGTGCACCTAAAAGGCGCATCGCGAAAAGACCAAAAAGTGGTGATTCACCTACCTGACATTACCCATAAAGAATATTTTGTTTTAAATAATAATCAACCACTTGCTTATACGCAACCAAGAGATTATTTCAAAAGTGTTTTAAATGTCTTGATGCAGCGCGGTTTGACCTTTGCACATGGATTTGAAGTGACGGTGCAAGGCAATATTCCCATTAATTCTGGCACTTCGAGTTCCTCCGCGCTTGTGGTGGCGTATGTTGGGTTTGCGGCGGCGATGAGTGACCAACAAATCGTTTATAATCAAAAGACGATTGGTGAAATTGCGTATCAAGCTGAAGTGTTGCGTTTTGGAGAACCGGGCGGTATGATGGATCAATATTCGACAGCAGTGGGCAATGTCATTTATTTGGCATCCCAACCCGAGATTTTTATCGAAACATTGCGTCCCAAATTAGGCAAATTTGTCTTAGGCGATTCGCAAGAACCCAAAGATACATTGACGATTTTGGGCAGACTTCGCGGCGGTGTGCAACAAATGGTTCAAAAAATACAATCTATTGAACCTTCTTTTAATTTGCAAAATTCGGTTTTAGCAGATATTCGTTTGCCTAAACACGCTTTAACACCTGTAGAAGATTTTTTACTACATGGCACTTTGACCAATCGGGATTTATTGCGAGAAGCCAAAAAAGTATTGAAAACCAATGATTTAAATCATCAATTGTTGGGAAAATTGCTTTCAAAACACCATGTGATGTTGCGAGATGCTCAAAAAATATCTACGCCTAAAATTGATAAAATGTTGGAAATGGCAATGAATGCAGGTGCCTTGGGCGGGAAAATTAATGGGTCAGGCGGTGGTGGCTGTATGTTTGCTTACGCGCCCGAAAATACGGAACAAGTCGCCGCCGCAATTGAATCAGCAGGTGGGAAAGCCTATATTATTGATATGGATGGAGGGGTGCAATTTCATTAAAAAGGTAGCAAAAAATCGATATATTTGCAGATGTTTACACATTGGTAAAATCCACAAATGAAACATCCCTTTTTATTGATTTTTGGGGTTGAACCCAGTACAACAACGTTTGGAGGGTTTTAAACCCTCCAAATGTTATACTATACATTTCCTAAATGATTTATAAATAAATTCGAGCATAACGTGCGTCAAGTTTGAAACTTGACGCACGTTTATGGCACAAATGGCTTAGGAGATGTATATATTTAAAATCAATATTTTAAGCAGTATTATTTTTTATCATTTTTTAATTTAAACTACTTACTTCATTTGCCAAAAGCGCGTTTTGCTCGAAAGCAATCAAATTCTGTAAGGTAATCGTAGCGATTTGTTCTAACGCCTCTTTGGTCAGAAAACCTTGATGCGCTGTGATTAACACATTTGGAAAAGTCATCAAGCGTGTAATCACATCATCTTGAATCACGCTTTCCGATAAATCTTTAAAAAACAATTGGTCTTCTTGTTCATAAACATCCATGCCCAAATAGCCTAATTGCCCCGTTTTCAATGCCTGAATTGCATCCGCCGCCTGCATCACTGCGCCTCGACTCGTATTTATCAGCATCGCTCCCTTTTTCATTTTGTCAAAAGCCTCCTTATTAATAAGGTGTCGCGTTTGCGGGTTCAATGGGCAGTGTACCGAAATAATATCTGCTTGGCGCAACAAATCATCTAAGGTTCGATATTCAACACCTGTTGATTCTAAAACAATTGCTTTTTTAATATCATATGCAATCACTTTACAACCAAAGCCTTGCATGATTTTACTAAAAGCAATCCCAACTTGTCCTGTCCCAATAACGCCAATCGTCTTGTTGTAAAGATTAAAACCGATTAAATTTTCTAATGAAAAATTACTTTCCCGAATACGGTTATAGGCTTTATGCGTCTTGCGATTCAGAGTCAGAATCAAAGCCACCGCGTGTTCTGCAACGGCTTGTGGCGAATACGCAGGTACACGAACCACTTTTATTTGATTCAAACGCGCTGCATCAAGGTCAATATTATTAAAACCTGCACAGCGTAAAGCAATGATTTTAATACGATTATGAGCAATTTTGTCAATAGTCGTTTTGTCAAGTTTGTCATTTACAAACACACAAACGGCATCAAAGCCGACCGTTAAATTGGTTGTATCAGCATTCAAAGGCGCGTCGAAATACGTCAATTGAAGCGCGTCGTTCCAATTGCACTTGTCAAAATAAGTGCGGTCATACGACTTCGTACTGAAAACAGCTACTTTCATTCCTTGTAATAATTTGGTTTTGTTAAAACAAGCAAACGGATATGGACTGTTATTTATTTTGCCTATAGGTTCATCAAGCCATCAGTTGAGGGCAAGAAAAACGTATTTTTAGGTTTAAGCTAATGAACCCATTCGATTTTTTGATATTTTTATTGAAAGAGGATTAATTTATATTATTATTTTTAATAACATAAATCAAGCGATGCCTACTTATAAACCATACAACTTGGTGTATTTAATTCCTTTTTTTTTGTCCAACAAAAAAAAAATAAAAAAAAATACATTTTTTTTCAAAAAAACTTGCACAGTTCAAAAACACGTTGTATCTTTGCATCGTCGAAAGAAAATACCGCAAGGTGGAGCAGTTGGCAGCTCGTTGGGCTCAAAATTTTTGCTCAATTTATAGTACTGAAAAGTTGCGTTTTTGAATTCATGATTTGAAAACTTAAAACAGAAATGTTTAACTATGAATTGAAAAGGGGCTGTTCCGAAAGTAATTTCGGAATGAATTTCGTCAAATTCGGGGAA